>JBBRJE010000227.1:0-5353 GCA_038219845.1 Bacteroidia bacterium | reverse complement strand
TGCATGTGTTATCGGTTTTAAAGTTAGTTAAAAAATCCCCTGTAGGCCTATTCTCTCAGTTCCGCTACGCTCCACTGAGAGAATAGGCCTACAGGGGGGTGACTCTAACCCGTTTACACAATCTCCTTTATACTACCTATTATATAAGCCAGATTCTAATCCCGTGTCATATTGTTCACGAGAAACAACATGAATATCTAACAATGTAGTAACTTTTATTCCATTGTAGACTTGAGCATCCCAAACATTACGTATATTTATTCGAGTAGCATTCATATAATTTATTGCTTGCGCTTCTGTAACGATTACTCCATCATAGATTAAAATTAAATGTGCAGATATTGTCGCATTGGTTCCATCCCTAATTCCATCTTTTCCATCTCTGTCTCTTTGAGTGATAGGATTATTCGCTCCAAAATTGTATGGACTAATTCCTGGATACCTTGCCATTAATGGATCTAAACTCAACCATCGCCCTAATCTACTATCATAGATTCTTGCGTTCATGTCGTAATCTCCTTCATTAACAGTTATTTCATTATCCCTTTCTACCATAGAAATCATAACGGAAACTTATACTGTTTAATGTACTACCAATCAATGGAGACCCAAACGCAGTATAATCTGTTGCACTAATAACATCCACTTCATAACCAACCACGGTATCACCAGAACACAGGGTAATTCTCTTATCAGAAATAATCACCAGCACATTTCCTAAATGGTTAGAAAACTCATAGCGCTTATGCCCTCGAACCAATGTCTTATAATTGTAATGTATAACTGCTGAACTGTCCGTATCGTTTACTATATTAGAATATTCCACTGTTATAAACGAATAGTCGGCTTCAAATATTTTGTATTTTATTAAGAAGTCTTCTGCATCAACTCCAAGTCGTGAACTACCATAAATATCAAACTCGCTTACACTATACTTCTCGGTAAATTTCCGGCTTGCGTCATAAAACCTTTCAACAAGTGAATTATAATAAGTGTCGCCCCATTTGTTTCTTATCCACTGAAAGTAATCTGTCATGCTGTAATAATTGTTCTGATCCTGGGTGTAGCCTGCCCATATAGGATAATAGGTAAGCATGGTCGCATAATAACCGCTTTGATTGCTAAAGAAAGCATTCCAATCAAAGCCCCCACCTACCGGGAAGATGGTAAATATTTTTGTGGCAAAGGCATCCTGATCATACGCTTCAAACATCGTAGCAAGCGTAACGGGGTCAAGCGTATTTAAAAACTCCCTATAATAATGATCAAATCCTATACTACTAAGAATAGAGCTTAGGCTCCCACCAGAAAGAATGATTTGCCTGTTTTCGTAACAGAGCATATTGCTATTAAGATAGGAGGCGATATTAAAATCAGTAATGGTAAGAAGATCAGTAATCATGCTTGCCAAGGGATAACCGATGGTAGGGACAGGGAAAAAATTAGCATAAAGATTATTAAACGCTGTTGGATTAATCGTGTACAATTGGTTTAAATAATAATTCCTATCTGCTGCATAACAAATTTGTATGAATAAAGGAGAATAGTGATTACACATATAATCCAGAAAGTCATTTTCATATGTCGAATAAGTAACATCTGTGAGTTCTGTGAGACTGTACTGTCCGGCTAAAACAGCGGATAGTAATGTTGGGTTTGCTGTTACTCATGTACTTGTAATATTATAACGCTTTAAAAAATCTATGCCTAAAGAATTAGCCAGTACATTATCAACGTAATCGGATTTGAAGGCTGAATCTGCAATGTTTGTATCCGCCATAAAATCTCTCCATTCGCTTGCACCCTTATCATGTATGAGCGTATCGTTAATCTGTGAGAACGTAATTTGATCATATTGTATTTTTTTATTGCTTTCCCGTGAATATGTTGCCATAACATTTCCCGAAGCATCGCGCACGTAATACGTATATACCCACGGATGATTATCGCTTTTGGGCTTTACAATTTTAATTACCCGGTTCCCGTCTGGCCCATATTCAAAGGCAAGGTCGGGTTTAGTGCTGGTACTGCCACGAATAATTTCGGATATTTTACCATACACCGTCCATTTTATTTCAGCGATTTCTTCCTGGTTATCTTTAATAAGATTCCCAATGGCATCATAATCATAATTACCACTGCTCTGATCGTCGATATCATCTGCATAGTTTCCGGAACTTACTGAGTAAACATCGTTTGCCCAACTGTTTTTTCCTAAAGGTACGCCATCACCGCCTGATGCTCGTAGTCTAATATAATGCAATAACTTCCTATACACCACAACATCACAAAAACCGCAACCGTGATTGGCGAATGTCTCCTGTCTTCGTCGCGGAGTGCGCAAGTCTCTGAATTGCATTTTTGCTAAAATCATTTCATTAGGAATATATAACCAATTTTCCAAATATAAGTTTTTCAATTAAAGAATCGGAATGAGATTTTACCAATGTTCATTATAAAACCGTCCAAAGCGTTTTATACTGTTACAGTGGTAAATGCCGTAGCAATATATGTTTAGTACAAAGAAGACGAAGTCGAATTGGACGAATACATATATCCTTACGGTATAATCTGTGTATTCATGAATTCAATCTTTCCGCCGCTAACGGGCGGGATGTGGCAAAATGGATTAGTTACGACATGGAAACATAAATACTTTTAATAATTCAAGAATGGTTTTAATTTTTTTCATCGCACGAAACCTTTCCCGCTAAGGAGGGACAGGCACTAACGGAAGGAAAGACGCATATGCAATTATCCTATCACAAATTCTTCCTCTGAAGAAGAATACAAGTTCTTCGAATCAATTGATTATTTCGCCAGCACATCAAATTTGGAAATACCCTAAATTTTCTTACAGGTGCAATAAATTATTTTTTTTTACAGCATGATAATTCTACATTCGTCTTTTATTGGTTTATTATTTGAAATCGTCCCTGCACTGGAAAAAATAATATGTATGTATCGATTTATCCGGTCAAGTGCGAATGACTGCGTAGGATCCCGGACTAAAATTGAACCCATCCAATAAAAAATAAAATAATTAAACACCGTTTTCGTTTGTATTTAAAATCTGAGAGTATGAAGCTAAATTTTCTTTTTATAATAACCTTCCTTACCTTTAAAATTAATGCCAATCCCCCAAAGTTCCAATATTGTGTAGCCTATTGCATCAGGGAAGACACAATATATGATGCGGCTCATAAAGCGGTATTCAATAACGGAGTCATCTCCATGCGGTGTGCCGAATATATTTATGAGCTCCATAATGGCGAATGCCCTGCGGTGAGCAGCCAGGGATTAAATTCTCAGCTTAGTCCAACGCAATGCTACCGGTTAAAAAACTATAATGGCTTGCTCAATAGTGGCGATGGAAGCAAATCGTACAAAGATGGTTCAGGGCTGGAATGGACCTATTATAATATCGCCAGGAACGGCGAGTCAGATAATCCGAAAGCATTTATATCTTATGCCAAAAAAACCGGAGAATATTGCCTGGAGATTCCCTTATTAAAATACAAGATCTTATTATTTAACCGTAAAGAAAGCCCTGTAAAAGAAGGCTATTATGAAAGAATGCAATTTGATGGCAGCAGGCTTATCTCAGAAACCATCCGGTCGTCGTTACCCAAAGAGCCCACCAATGCTCCGGAATCAAGGATCACTTACGACTTCAAATTCCTTTTCGATGATTACAGGAATAATTTTATTATTACGAATCCCAATCCGTTCGACAGAGAAATTAAGGTGATGATAGCGAAAGAAATCGCTGATAGCAATTACAACCTGGTATTGGTATTGAAAGACAATATCGGAAATAAAGTTGTAGTTCAGAATGTGGAGAACGGATATGCCACGCTCAGCACCGTAATGGTGGCACCTGGAAAATATATTCTCTTTTTATTAAGGAATGAAGAAATTTTAGAATACAGGCAGGTGATTAAATAGGAAGTACCCTTTAGTATAGCTCTGTAATGATATATTTATCAACCTTTCAACCATCCGTTGTAAATTATCCGTTGTAAATTATCCATCGTCAATTATTCATTGTTAATTATTCATTGTTAATTGTCAATTCTACCCTATTGACTCAATAATATCCTGCTTGGTTATAATATGCAGCTCTCCGATATTATCTTTTACCAGCACCGCAGAATTCTCCTTGGTTATTAATTTCGATACTTCTTCCAGGCTGGCATTGGCATCCACCAAAGGAAACGGGGTTTGCATAAGTGTGACCACCATCTCCGATTTAAGCTCAGGATTTTCGAGCAGGTGGGTAAAAAGATGAGAGTCGTTGAGCGATCCTACGATATTATTCTGAGCATCGACAACAGGGATCTGTGAGATTTTATACTTCTTTAATTTCTGAACGGCCTCCGCTATTGTTTCTGTTTCCATTGCCATAATAAGCGGTAAGCCTTTATGCGGTGCAATAATATCAAGAGCATTGGGTTGCTTTATATCCAGAAATCCACGTTCGCGCATCCAGTCATCGTTAAACATTTTACCCACATACCGCAGGCCATGATCGTGGAAGATTACCACCACCACATCCTCTTTTTTCAGCTTATCCTTTAGTTGAATTAAACCGGCAATAGCCGCGCCCGCACTGTTTCCTACGAATATTCCTTCCTCTCTCGCTATCTTCCGGGTATAAATCGCTGCATCTTTATCGGTTACTTTTTCAAAGAGATCAATAACACTAAAATCTACATTCTTCGGAAGAAAATCTTCGCCTATTCCTTCCGTGATATAAGGATATATTTCATCCTTATCAAAAATACCGGTTTCTTTATATTTCTTAAAAACAGAGCCATAGGTATCAATTCCCCATACCTTAATCGCCGGATTTTTTTCTTTAAGGTATCTCCCGGTGCCGGTGATGGTTCCACCGGTACCTACCCCAACTACCAGGTGTGTGATCATCCCTTCCGTCTGCTCCCAGATTTCCGGCCCGGTGCTTTCATAATGGGCGGCGGTATTGCTCAGGTTATCGTACTGATTGGGCTTCCAGCTATTGGGCACCTCCTTCTCAAGCCGGCTAGATACGCTGTAATAGGAACGCGGATCATCAGGCTCCACATTAGTAGGACATACGATTACATCGGCTCCCATGGCGCGCAAAGCATCCATCTTCTCTTTACTCTGCTTGTCGGTGGTGGTGAAAATACATTTATAACCTTTGATGATGGCCACAATAGCCAGTCCCATTCCCGTATTGCCGCTGGTGCCTTCAATGATCGTATAGCCAGGCTTAAGCTTCCCGGTGCGTTCGGCCTCCTCGATCATCTTCAGGGCCATCCGGTCCTTGATGCTATTTCCAGGATTAAAAGTTTCCACTTTGGCCAAT
>JBBRJE010000226.1:0-5367 GCA_038219845.1 Bacteroidia bacterium | reverse complement strand
CAGGCATTGATATTAAAACGATTAAAAGCATACTTCCTTATATTTCCATTGGCGGGGATAACCTGGTGTCGAAAGAGAAATTAAAAGAAATTCTTATGGGCGCCAATCATACGCTGGTTGTATATTATGAGCAGCCTTTGCAAACCCCGCAGGGCTTTTTAAACCGTGCCGACAGCAATTATACGAACGATTACCTGGGTAAAAATTTCAAGACCAATATCCGTTACCGTTATTCTAATGGTTCGAAGCTAAGCATGGGATTCAATGCAGATAAGGATATCGGAGAGCCCTTTTTTAATGCGAACCAGCCACGGGGTTTTGATTTTTACTCGGCTCATTTATTTGTTAAAGACATTGGATTGATTAAGCAGCTGGTTATAGGAGATTATCATTTAAGCCTGGGACAAGGGGTGGGCATCGGATCAGGTTTTGTTATCAATAAAAGTATAGAAGTGTTACAGATCCACCGCTATGCTTCAGGCCTGCGACCCTACCGTTCCATGAATGAATTTGGTTTTTTCAGAGGGGCAGCTGCGATGATCGGTACAGAAAAATTTTCAACTACAATTTATGGCTCCTTTAAAAAAGTGGATGGCAATACGATTGTAACCGACACTACTTTGTTTCAGACTGAACGTTATTATAATATTATTCAGAGCGGCTATCACCGTACTGCCCGGGAGCTGGCTTTAAAAAATACTTCTACACAAAAAGTATGGGGCGCTTATATGCAGGTGCAATTAAAAAAATTACATGCCGGTATCGGTTATGTAAACCAGGAGCTGTCGGCTACGCAGCGCGTCGCCCATGCCGATCTAAGTTATGCCGCGGGCAATTATCTTTTTTTTGGCGAAGGCGCATTGCAAAATGGGGGCGGAAAAGCTTTGCTGCTGGGCACTATGGCTTCCCTGCATAGCAACCTCGACGTAGCATTTGTGTATCGTAATTATACTGTTTTATATACCAACTCGTTGAGCAATGCCTTCAGCAATGCTTCAACACCAACCAATGAGAATGGCGTTTATATGGGAGCCACGCTTAAATTACAGCATGGTTTTAAATTATTAGGCTACGCCGATTTTTTTAATTCCCCTGCGCCTAAGTACCGTACCAACGGCCCCTCCCATGGTTATGATTATGCAGGAGCGTTACAATATCAGCCCGGCAAATCATTTAAGCTCGAAATGCGCTACAGGATTATTTCAAATGAAGCGAATGAATCATCAAGCTTAGGAAATACCATCGGCTATCTTATCAGGGAGCAGCGAAGCACTTTGCGCCTGCAGGCAGATTATACTTATTCTAAGCAATTGATTTTTCGCACCCGTTTCGAGCAAACGATAGCAGGCAATGAAACCATAAGTGCACAAAGAGGCAACCTCATTTTCCAGGATATCCATTATGATGGGCCCAAAGGGCGCTGGGGTGTTGATTTCAGGTATTGTCTCTTCAATACCAATGGCTCAGGCGCACGCTTATATTCATTTGAAAACGATGTGCCTTATACTTTCAGCATTGTGCAGCTCAGCGGCATAGGCTCGAGATTTTATATTATGATGAATTATAAAATACAGCGCAACGCGGCTTTGTGGCTCCGTTATTCCAACAGCTTCTTCCCCGGAGAGCAGGTTCTGGGATACGGACTTGATGCAATACAGAGTGATAAAAGAGAAAGTATAAAACTATTATTGAAAATTAATTTTTAAAGAGATGCCCCTAAAATTTGTCGAGAATATTGCTTTTTACGAAACCGGTGACGGCTCCAATACGCTGATAAATAAGCTTACCAATGAGACGTATCATTCCAAGCATGGTGCCGTTCAGGAATCCCTCCATGTATTTATCAAAATGGGTTTAGAATATGTTCTGGCCAATGGACACCGCCCGTTAAAGATTCTTGAAATCGGCTTTGGAACAGGCCTGAATGCCTTGCTCACCGCCGACAATAACTGTATCTATCCTTTTACTTATCATACGCTGGAGCCGTTCCTGGTGCCGCTTGAAATTATTAAGGACACGAACTATACCCGTTACCTTCAGCAAAAACATTTGAAGGATTATCTTTTAGATCAATATAAAAAACAAGTCGCATTAGAATTAAATCCGATGGTGATCTATCTGGGTAACTGTGAAGTGAAGGTATTCAATACCAAGCTTGAAGATTTTGAAACGGATATAAAATACGACTTGATATATTATGATGCCTTTTCCCGTCATAACCAAAAAGAAATGTGGGAGGCCAACTCCATAAAAAAGGTAGTATCATTGCTTGCTGAAGGTGGTGTATTTGTTACTTATAGTCTTACCGGCGATCTGAAACGTAGTATGAAAGAAATGGGACTACTTGTGGAACGAATGGCCGGTGCGCCCGGTAAGCGTGAGATGCTGAGAGCTACCAAACCGAAATTATGATCTTTCATTTTCGTGAATTCGATATTCGCCACCGCGATAGCCTGCTAAAGGTAAATACCGACGCGGTGCTATTGGGTGCAGTGATACAATCTTCCAAGCCAGTTAAAAATATCCTCGACATCGGTACAGGCTGCGGAATCATTGCTTTGATGGCGGCGCAAAAATATAAAGAAGCACATATTGATGCCATAGATATTGACCAACCCAGCCTGGAGGAGGCACAATTTAATTTTGAGCGTTCGAAATTTTCGGAGCGTATGACCGCGCATCATATTTCTCTTCAGCATTATAAAGATACGAAGGAGAAATTTGACATCATTTTGTGCAATCCACCCTATTTCGAGACACCTCAATTTGCTAAAGGAAATAACTTACAGGATATAAGCGAGAAAAGAAAAAAGTTCGCAACCCATCACCAATTGAATTTCGGAGAATTAATCAATGCGGCATCCGGGCTGCTTAATAGCATGGGACAATTTTGGGTAATATTACCTTATGCTGCCAAAGAAAAATTTAATCTTCTGGCGTTTCACCATAAACTTAATCTGCAAAAGGAAGTTGCTATCAGAAGCAAGCCAGCGGCTGATTTTATCAGGTGTGTATTGTGTTTCGGCCTGGAAGCAAAATCTTTTGAAAGTGCTGAAATAATCATTTACAATATTGATGGCACAAGACATAGAACCTATCAGGAAATCACAAAAGAATATTACCTCTGAAACCTAATTTGATACAAAACCTTCAAGGTTTTTTAACTCGTGAGCTTAATTATTATTTGGTACCTAAACCTTCAAGGTTTTTTAATTCGAGAGCTTAATTATTATTCGATACAAAACCTTGAAGGTTTTTTATAATTCGAGAAGTTTAACGGTAAATTTTATCTGATACGTAAACCTTCAAGGTTTTTTAACTCGTGAGGCTAATTATTATTCGATACAAAACCTTGAAGGTTTTTTATAATTCGAGAAGTTTAATATTATTTTTTTATTCGAATCGGCGACATAAAAATTAATTTCTCAATTCCATCCACCTTGTAATATATTTTCCTAAAATATCAAACTCCAGATTCACTTCATGACCAACAGAAATATCTTTGAATACAGTGTGTTCAAAAGTATATGGGATGATGGCAACAGCGAAAGAATCTTTTTTGGAATTAATTACTGTGAGGCTCACCCCATTTACCGATACGCTCCCTTTCTCAACAGTGATATTGTTTTTTGAAGGATCATATTTAAATGTGTAAACCCAGCTTCCTTCCTGCTCCGATCTCTCAGTACATATTGCAGTTTGATCCACATGACCTTGTACCATATGCCCATCAAGCCTGTCACCCAGCTTAAGGCAACGCTCTAGGTTCAGTTCATCCCCTACTTTTAAATTTTTGAAATTACTTTTTTGGAGGGTTTCATCGATTGCAGTCACCTTGTGGTTGTTATCCTGAACCTCAATCACCGTAAGGCATACCCCATTATGTGACACACTCTGATCAATTTTCAATTCATGGGAAATGGAAGACTGAACACTGAAAATATAATTACGCTGCTGCTTTTCTATGGCAATAATTATTCCTATGGTTTCAATTATTCCTGTGAACATGAGGCTAGGTGCAAGAACTTAGTGGTTAGTAGTTAGTGGTTAGTAAATACATAACCACATTTTCAATTCTCAATTTTCAATTAATTAAGCGTTCATTGTTCCGCCACCTATATCTTTATATCTTACGCGGTGCGGACCGCTATATCCTTTGCGTTTTTTCAGGCTTTCTTCGTAGGCGCTATAATCACCTTCAAAAAATACTACCTGGGAGTCGCCTTCAAACGCAATGATATGGGTGGCTACCCGATCAAGGAACCATCTATCGTGGCTGATGATCACAGCACAGCCAGCGAAATTTTCTATGGCTTCTTCCAGTGAACGTAATGTGTTTACGTCGATATCATTTGTGGGCTCATCCAATAACAACACATTGCCACCGTCTTTTAAAGTCATGGCCAGGTGCAAGCGATTTCGTTCGCCTCCCGATAAGACGCCTACTTTCTTCTGTTGGTCCTGACCGCCGAAATTAAATTTACCAATATAGGCCCTTGATACCAATTGCTTCCCTCCAACGATCATATTTTCGGTACCACCGCTGATGGCTTCAAAAATAGTTTCATCCGGATTTAAATCATCGTGGCTTTGATCCACATACGAAATTTTTACTGTGTCTCCCACTTTAAAGCTTCCACTGTCGGGCGTTTCAGCACCCATAATCATCCTGAACAACGTGGTTTTGCCGGCGCCATTAGGGCCTATAACACCTACGATTCCTGCTTTAGGAAGGGTGAAATTAAAATTCTCAAATAATATTTTATTCGCATAGGCCTTACTCACTTCTTTGGCTTCAATAACCACATCACCCAAGCGCGGTCCTGCAGGAATAAATAATTCCAGCTTCTCTTCTTTCTCTTTTGATTCCTCGCTCACCATTTTATCGTAAGCTCCCAATCGTGCTTTTGATTTTGCCTGCCGCCCTTTGGCTCCCTGCCTCACCCAGTCGAGCTCGCGCACCAAAGCCTTCTGCCGTTTGCTCTCCTGCTTTTCTTCCTGCTTTAAGCGATTGCTTTTTTGTTCCAGCCAGCTGCTATAATTTCCTTCCCATGGAATCCCTTCGCCGCGATCTAATTCCAAGATCCAACCCGCCACATTATCTAAGAAATATCTGTCGTGCGTTACAGCGATAACTGTCCCCGGAAAATTTTGTAAAAAAGTTTCAAGCCATGCAACACTTTCAGCGTCCAGGTGGTTCGTTGGCTCATCCAAAAGCAAAATATCGGGCTCGCTTAACAGAAGCCTGCAAAGGGCCACACGTCGTTTTTCTCCCCCGCTTAATACGCCGCATAGTTTATCGCTTTCCGGGCAGCGTAAGGCATCCATCGCTACCTCGAGCCTGTTATCAAGTTCCCATGCATTCGA
>JBBRJE010000225.1:0-5376 GCA_038219845.1 Bacteroidia bacterium | reverse complement strand
CAATATGAACACAATTTAATTTATTCTGCGGATTATCCAGTGCTTCTAATAGCTTAATGGTATTGTCCAGGTTGGGCTTATAAGCTGCTTCACCCACGCGGGAAAACATGGGCAGCTGGTTATAAAGGTAGGCTATCGTTTGCTTATAAGAGCTCATTAATCAATCCCCAAGCCCTGGAAAACGAAAGGGGTTAATGTTTTTTAAAGATAATGGTATAATAACCACCTTCTTCTTCCGCCCCGGGCTTGGGTGCAAATTTAGCATAACTAAGGATTAATGCTTTGGCTTTATTTATTTGTTGTTTATTGGCAATGGTGGTTGGCACGCTTTCTTTAATATCTTTTATATTGCCTTGTGCATCCACCACAATCCTGAAAACCAATTTCCCTTCCTCTTCAAAATCATTTTCAAATTGCGGGTATTGTATTTGCGCCCTGCCTCTCATTTGGTTCTTTGCTGTAGGTATATTCACTTTTTCATGTTCAGGCTCCAGGCCCTTTGAATTACCAGGTCCAGCTCCCTCTTCACCTATGCCTTTCCCAGGGGCCCCTTTATGGTGAGAATTGAAAATTGAATTTTTATCAATAGTCTTAATTTTTTCAGTCTTAACAATGGGCTGAGAAGCCAGGACGGGTTTCACAGAAAGCTTTTCTGCCCTGGGTATTGGGATTCCTTCGGGGTCGTCGGCAGTAATGATATTGGGCTTTTCAAGGATAATACTTTCAATATATGAAGGGTTAATTTCTAATGAATTGTATTCACCTCCACTACCCGGATCTGAACCACCCTTAAGCGAAATATTTTCTTCCTGAAGCCCGTTGTTTATAATGAATCCGGGCAATACAAAGAATAAAAAAATGATCAGGGTATGAAAACCAAGGGATACCAGGATGCCTATGGCTTTATTTTTTTTTGGTTCCATAAATTAATAACGTGGAGCGCGGGAAATTATTTTATGGAGGTGTGTCTGAAACAGAATTTTTAGCATGAGATCAATCTCAGTATTTCCACATCCTGGAAAGGGATAAAAAAAATAATAGGAAATTGTTTTTAGCTATTTTATGGAGCGCATTTTTATTCATTGATCCTGAAAAGTGGATTTGTTTTCCTGAAAATTTTCTCATCTTGAAAATCCTGATTCAGACAAATGCATTGAACCTGTAATCCAATAGATTCCAGATCAGCGCTTCTTAAACACAATAGTATAATACCCTGTTTGCTCCTCATCAGCATCAGTTTTGGCATTAAATTCCAATTGCGATTTAACCTGGGCTTTCGCCTTTTCTATCTGGTTATAATTTGTGATGGTGCTACCGGTAGCTTTCCTGATATCAATCACTTTCCCGTTGCGGTCGACCACGATTTTAAAAATTAAAGTTCCCTCCTCCTCAAAATTATTATCAATACTGGGTTGTGACCGTGGCGACCTCCCTTTCAGGTGGGCGCCGGGACGGTTGAAATCATTGCCACTCCCCCCGTTACCATCGGGGTTGCCATTGGGCACCCCATTAGGATCGCCTCTATTGCCTGTTTTATTGCCGCCATAACCAGTGCTATTGGGGTCGCCACCTTCGTTACCATTGCTGGTTCCTGGTTTCTTTTTAAAGGCAGCGTTGGGATCTGCTTTTCTTTCCGGAACCTTGGTTTCTGTTTGCGTTGTCGTTGTTTTCTCTGTTTTGGTTTGAGGATTGGGCTTTTTCTTTTCGTCTTTCTTCTCGGGAACAACTACCTTGCTTTCACTCTTCTCGTCGGTGGCAACGTCCTGTTGTGAATTATCTCCGCTGGCCTGCTGCGGTGGTGGAGGCGTGGTGTTTGGTGATCCTTCATCGGCCATGGTGCCGGTATTGCCACCCTCGATATCCGAGCCTAAAGCAACTTCTATCCCTTCACCCCCATCCTGCGCATCCGACCGGAAACCCGGCAAAATAAATAAAAGAAAAATGATCAATGCATGAAACAAGATGCTAACAAGGATTCCGGTGGTTTTATTCTGATTCTCTTCCATGATTGAAACGATTTAAACGTTTATATTACTTCTTCCTTTATGGTAAACGAATTTACGACGTTTTTAAGAAAAGACCTTTGGGGTTTAGAGACCTTGCAGTGCAGACCTTGCAGTGTTGCAGACCTTGCAGTGCAGACCTTGCAGTGCAAGGTCTCTACGGCCGCACACACATTTTCATTTCCCATTTTCAATTTTCAATTATTGCTTAGGCTTATCTGTTGCCAGGGATATCTTAGCTTTCAATTTATACTGGGCCACTTCCATTACTTTTACCACTTCCTCTATTGTTACTCCATTGGCTGCATTCAATAATATTATCGGGTCTTCCTTTCCTGCGATCTCTTTTTCCAATACGCCCTGTAATTCCTCCATGCTGGTGGGCGAGCGATTTACAAATATCTGGTGTTGTTCGTTGATAGATACGATCGCATCAGGTTTTTTCGGGTCCTTAGCTACCGAGGATGATTTAGGGCGCATCAGCTTAATAACATTCGGGTTAGCCATGGTGGATGTAATTAAAAAGAAGATCAGCAAAAAAAACAAAATATCGCTCAATGCTCCTGCCTCTACCTGGGCATGGCGATGGCGTTTATCTCTTAGTTCCATGATTTTTATGAATGATTAATTTATTATTTCGCCGGTTCCTGCAGCATTTCTAAAAATTCAAAAGATACGCCTTCCATCTGGTTCACCACCCTGTCGATCTTAGCGTTGAGATAATTATAGAATACGTACGACATCAATCCCACGATTAGCCCTGCAGCGGATGAAACCATCTTGATATAAATACCGCCCGCAATAACATCGATCCCAATATTGGCCGATTGTGCGATGCTGAAGAACGTTTTTATCATACCAAAAACTGTTCCCAGGAAACCAAACATCGGGGCGATAGAGGCGATGGTGCTCAGCACAAATAATGTCTTCTCTAATTTATAAACTTCCAGCTTCCCTACGGCTTCCATGCCCACTTCAATATTTTTCAAGGGATTGCCGATACGCGTCACTCCTTTTTCCACGATTCGGGCATAGGGTGTTGGTGTGCGTTCGCATAATGATTTAGCTCCTTTTAAATTGCCGCTATTGATCAGGTCCTTCACCTGGAGGATAAATGTTGGATCAATTTTAGAGGCCTTACTGATCGTCATATAACGCTCCACAAAAAAATAAATGGATATTAGGCTGAGGGCTGTGATCGGGTACATGATCACGCCTCCTTTCAGATAGAGGTCGATAAGGCTAAGCGTAGCCTGGGGCGGAGTGGAGGTAGCTGCCGCAGCCCTGTTCACAGTATCAGCGAGGGTAGTTACGGCCTGCAAAAACATAGCGGATAGGATCATAGAATATATTTATTTAACGATGACTTGATTATTTGGTCGGGTAAATATTCTACATGGGCGCTACGAAATAGTTTATGAGCTTTAATCGATAACGTGTGCTCCAGCAGTTTTATTTTACCAATGAGCAAAATAATAAGTGAAGCAGGATTGGAGAAACCTAAGTTCTTCACATAAAAGGTTTGAAGGAAATAAGGTGTTTATTAAAAAGGGCGGAAATTAATTGAGAATGGGAAATGGGAAATTGACGCGAGGCGCTAATTGAAAATGTGAGTACAGAGATTACCGCTAATGGAGTTTTCCAAAAAATCTAATTTCAAATTTTATTCTTTAATTAATTTTATAGTATGCATAATTTCATTGTTCATGAAAATAGTTAGATAGTATATTCCTTTATTAATAGGTTCAAAATTTAAATGTGTTATATTTTTTCCAATTGGCATCTTTTTATCATAGAACATTTCTTTAACCATTGAACCTTTATTGTCGAATAAAAGCATCTTCATCTCTCCTTCTTTGGAATTTTCAAACTCAAATGTGGCGTTTGTCTTTATTGGATTAGGATAAAAGGAAATTTTGTATTGTTCCGGTACGTTTATTATTCCAGCAGGCTTCGATAAGCTTAAAAGTGGAAATGTGCTGTCTGCATGAATATAATAAATATCAGCATCCGTAAGTGTGATGGAATCATTTAGAATATTACAACCCATATCATAATTTCTTATTCGATACTGGATTGTATCTAATTTGAAATTTTCATCAAATTTTATAAAAGTCACCTTGGGGTTTCCTCCATTTTTATCTTCTTCAAGAAATGCACACATTATCTTAAAGAGGGGGCCCCCTAGGGGGGCCCCTCTGACAATAAATTATGCCTATTTAGACTCTATTGTATATTCTTTGACACAGTTTCTATATCCAGATCAATTTGTTTAATGATAGCAGAAAGTTTCAAATCCTCAAAGCGAATCCGAATATATTGTAAATCCGATATTAATGCCTCAGCCTCCTTAGAAGATTTGTATTCCGAAAATTTACGCGGAATCCCGAAGGCATCTTTAACGGTATGAAGATTTTTATCAGTTAGAAATTGGATAAATCTAATCAAAGAAATATCACCTGACTTGTTTAGGGTAAGGTGTGTATCAATATAATATATTGCTAAGGCTTGTCGGCGGGCAGTATTCTCCTTGTTCCTTGTTTCTAATTCTGTCAATTTCAATTTCTTCAGTAGCAGACGTCTGATCATTAACGGTTACGGGTTCTTTTGGATCAGTGGTTTGTAATGGAATAAGTTCAGTCTGTAAAAAAAGAAGAAATCGCTTTTGTGCCTTCCATAAAGCATAGGTAGCAATTAATTCTTTGGGAGGATATTTAGAAAAATGCTTGTTCCACTTTTTAGGGGGGCCTGGCTGGGAATTTATTGCATTTCTTAAACTGGAATGATGATCAACTTCTGAATACTTACTTTACAAGCAACCCCAAATGTGCTATAAACATTTCGGGTTGCTTAATATTGCTATTTTATCACTAGGAATTTTTGCACGGAATTATTTGTTTTAAATAAATACATACCTGCGGCAAGTTGGCTTATATCCAATAAAGTTTCATTTCCCTGCAACTGTCCTTCCTGCATCAATTGCCAATGCAAAGAGTATATTGTGAATTTATCTTCAATACTTAATTCGTCCTTAATTATCCGTAATTGATTGTTCGCAGGATTAGGGAATAAGCCTATATTATGATCTTTAGAAGTATTTATGCTCATTCCTGTAGGCCCTTTTGTCGTTTTTAAATAGAAACTACTATCCATTCCTATATATCCTGCATTGTAATCGCCAAAGGCCACACTCGTCAGAGAGTAAGGACTTGGGTTGGGTTCATGTTTAAGAGATAGACCTTTTACATAAAATATATAACCTCTCAATATAACTGCATTTAAATTATCAAACACAAATGCATCTGTAGGTGGAAAATTACTTTGCCCCCATGCTTGATAATCAGTTCCTACCGCTCCAACTAATGAACTAGTA
>JBBRJE010000224.1:0-5389 GCA_038219845.1 Bacteroidia bacterium | reverse complement strand
GATATTTAGATCGGAATAGATTGTATTTACCATACAATGTCGATTAGTTAAGATTAGTACCGCTACGCGGTTGGTTTTAACACAGAGAAGGTCGCGGAGTTAAAATACTTCCAGCACGAAGTGGCGGGATGAGCACAGAGAAATGCAGGTGCATAAATCTATAATTGTTTTCCTCTGCGCTCTCTGTATCTATTTAATCTCTGTGTTCTCAGTGTTAAAATACATTTCTTTCCGCGAAGCGGAAACCTGTACCGATTTTGCATTAATAAATACTTAACTAAACGACATTGATTTACCATTTACGAAATACCAAATACTAATCACTATTATTGCCATTCCGTTATGCGAAAAAAAATTGCTCTTATAGGATCAGGTAATGTGGCAACTTTCCTTGGGAAAGCCTTGCGTAAAGCCAATAATACCATCACCCAGGTATATAGCCCTACTTTTGAGAATGCCGATACGCTGGCAAAAAAAGTGAATGCCGAAGGAATCGATAATATGGATCACCTGCAGGATGAGGTGGATGTATATATTATAGCGGTCGTTGATGATGCCATCGAAGAAATTGTATCACGTTTAAAAACAGAAAATAAAATCGTTATCCATACTTCCGGAGCTACACCCGGGGACGTGCTGCAAAACTGCACCAGCAATTACGGCGTGCTCTACCCTTATCAAAGTCTTCGCCTGGGCGATTTGATTGACATTACGAATATGTGTGTGTTTTTCGATGGTAGCAATGAAGAAACGATCCTGGTAATTGAAGAACTCGCATTTGAGATTACAAGCTACGCCAGCCAGGTAAATGATCAGGAACGCCTGCAGTACCATCTGGCAGCGGTATTGGCCAATAATTTCTGTAATCATATGCTGGCGCTGGCCGAAAAGATGTTGCAGTACCAGGGACTGGATTTCGAGAATTTAAAGCCCGTGATCTTACAAACTGCACAAAATGCGATGATGAGATCGCCGGCCCAAAACCAAACAGGGCCTGCCATTCGTGGCGACGAAAAGACGATGCTTAAACATCTGGAGCTACTTAGTGAGAATGAAAACTTAAGCCAGATATATAAACAGCTAAGTGAAAGCATTAAGAATTTTATTCCCAATACGGAAGCCGAACCGGAAGGGGAAATACAGGAAGAGGATTAAGATCAGGATTAAGATCGCATGAATAGGTTTTATTAGTAATCATGATACAATGTGGTTTAGTTAAGTATTTATTAATGTAAAATCGGTACAGGTTTCCGCTTCGAGGAAAGAAATGCATTTTAACACGGAGAACACAGAGATTAAATACATATGGAGGGCGCAGAGGAAAACAGTTATAGATTTATGCACCTGCATTTCTCTGTGTCCTTCCCGCCCGAAGTGGCGGGATGTATTTTTAACTCCGCAACCTCTGTGTTAAAACCAACCGCCTAGCGGTCATAATCCTAACAAAACGACATTGAATCATGATACAGAAAAGCACTGTTGCCTTTTTAAAAGGTCTTAAAAAAAATAATACCAAAGAATGGTTTGATGACCATCGGAAGGAGTATGATCTGGCGAAAACTAATTTTCTTGATTTCATGGACCAGCTGATTCCCGCTATTGCGCTCTTTGATCCTGAGATCACCGGAATTAAAGCCAAAGACTGCGTCTATCGTATTAACAGGGATATCCGCTTTAGTAAAGACAAGACGCCTTATAAATCCCATTTTGGTGCCGCCATTTCACTCAAAGGCAGGAAATCAACTTACCCCGGCTACTATATCCATCTGGAACCCGGGAATATAATGGTTGGTGGAGGTGCCTATATGCTTATGCCCGAAGAACTGCAAAAAGTAAGACAGGAGATTGATTATAATGCGAAGGAGTTTTTGAAAATCGCGAATGATAAAATTTTCAGAAATATTTATGGTGAGATAAAAGGCGAAGCATTGGTAAACCCTCCCAAAGGTTATGAATCCGACAATGCAGCCATAAATTTTATAAAGAATAAACAATGGTATGCGATGTCGGCTATCGCTGATACAGATGTGTTATCCATGGAGCTTGAGAAAAAAACACTAAATGCCTATAAAGCGCTGCTTCCGCTGAATCGCTTCCTGCAAAAAGCGATGACGCATTAATTAACCCTTGTGATAAAAGCGGACCGGCGGATTTTATTAAATATGGATCTGGCTTATTTTAGTTTGAAGCTGCCGCTTCCAATGATGAATCCTTCGCAGTAAAGCTCCACCTTATAATCACCTTTGGCTAATGCCACATTGCCTTTATCCCATACCAGCTGCAATTGTTGCTTGGTATTGGTAAACTGGAAATTAATTTTCTGTGTATAGCTTGTTTCGCTGCCCTGGAAAGTAAAAGACCCCTGATCAGGGGAAGGGATGGTGCTTCCTGAAGGATTGATAATCTTCATATAAATTACTTTCTGATTTTTTTCAGCGCTATAATTATCGCTTAGATTAAACGAAATTTTTACCCTGTTGGCGCTGCTTGCTTTTGATGTTTCTTTTTCTTTACCTTTATCCTTGATATTGAAAGTTACCGCAGTCAAATTTTCTGATTTCAGCACGCTGGCCACTGCCACTTTGCTTTTCAAGGCTGTATTCTCCACCGTGAGATTTTCATTTTTATCATTGGCGTCCTTCACATCATGCATCAGGTTTACATTCTGGTCTTTGAGCACCCCATTGGCGGTATTCAGGGAGTCAATGCGGTCATTGAGCTTGTTTCTCATATAGGTTAGATGCTTTATCTCATCGAGCGCCTTATCCAATTGAGATTTATTCAGCTTTTCCTTTTGGAGCATCTGCCTTATCTGTGCTACCTTGGCATCGAGCTCGTTTTTCTGCTGCTCTACCAGGGTATTAAGCTTTGCGTTAGTACCTTTAAATTCTTCAAGCTGGGCCATTACATCGCTGTATTGCTTCTCGAGCTCCTTCTTCGCATTCTCCGTGCTTTCGAGCTTCATTTCTACCTGTTTCTTCTCCTCTTTTGTATTCAAATAATTACTTATGAATAGTGCATTAAGGGCAACTAAAACACCAACAACCACTAACAGTAAAACTTTATTTGTCTTATTTTGATCAGCCATGCGTTAAGATAGATATTACAAAATTACGTTTTACAAACCTACATTTTTTTATTCCCATTTGCAAACATCATTTCGCGCCCTTATTTCTTGAAAATAGCAGGCATAACGCCATAAATATTTACGAAAGCCTGTACTATAGAAGGCAATTCTTCATCATTAATTTTATCCTTTTCATGTTCCCCTTTCAATTCTTTTTCCACTCTTTTTAATTGCTCCTTATTCATATTTTCGGCCAAGGCTGCCAGTAGGCTGCTTTCTTTGATGCGCATCGCCTCTGTTTGCTCCATCTCCTCACCAAATTCAGCATCGATGGACATGGTGATTTCCTCATCAATGATCCAGCTGCATTTTGCCTCTTTCAACCGTGAAAAGATAAGCTCGTAAATGAATAGGTAATCGCCCCGAAAAGCATCATCAATATTCCCGCAATAAAAATCATTTCCCGAATATTTATAATCCACATGGCAATAATGATTCACAAAGTCGGCAATGAACTGGGCAGCCCCACGCCAGGATCCCAGGTCGATTCTGGTTCCTTCTTTAATCACGGCATTATTGCCGGAGAATATATCCCAGATGCAATTGGAGAATAATTCGATAAAAGCCGCATAATAATCCGGTTCTTCTTTCTCATACAATGAAGATTTAAGAAAAGCTTCGAATGATAATGGGGTCACCGGTTTATATTCATCACCACGCTGTTCCAGCATAAATGCATTGCGGTTTTTCATTGATTCGAGATAGTCATCGTATAATGATTCATCCGACTTCTCTTCATTGGCAAACAAGGGGCTGAGCGCTACTCCTTCCGGGCAAAGGGTATCCATGGTAACATCAATATCACCATATGCATCGCTTAGAACTTCTAAATTTAAATCAATATTCATAACAAGCGCAAAAATACTGAAATAGAAAAAGAAAATTTGATGCGTGAAAAGAAAAAATAAATTTTATCAGAGATAGCCATGACTCACCAGGATGGTTGCAATATCCCGGATATCGGATCCTTCTTTCGAGCTTACTTCGAAGGTTATTGCAGGGTTGCTTAATAAAGTCACCATCCACTCATGGCTATTTTTCCCGAATGAAAACCCGGTGGCAACGAGGGTGCCATTAAGAATGAAAACCTGGTATACCCTGGCCGGCTTGCCATCATTAAATTCTTCGAAAAACCTTACATATCCTATATTTCGCTTGTCCTGTTTAATAATAAGCCCGTTCACCTCAATAGGCGCCTTGGTATTGCGAACAATAATTTTTATTGCGGGCTGCTGAGCAAAGCAGCATGCAGACAGCAGTATAAAGAAAAATAAAACAGGAAGAAAAGAAGGGCTATTGTTTTTCACTTTTTATTGACTCAAAAATATAAATGTCCTCATCATCGCGCTTCATATAATAACGCTCCCGGGCAAATTTTTCAAGGCTTTGGGGACTGCTGAAGAGCTCCTTTTTTTCGATATTCACACGGGCTGTCTCATCGATATAGAATTGTTTTTGTGTTTTCAGCCCTTGGTATGCGCTGCGGTATCTATAATTTTCAAATAGGTTATTGCTGTCGAAGAAAATGATCCATACATTAAAGGCTATTATCGTTATATAATATTTATTCTTAATAACAGGTACTATCCGCCGGATGACTTTGTGCATATACTTAAAGCAAATATATAATATTCTACCGAAACGCCATAGCTAAATTGTTGACGATCCTTCAAGGATTTTTCCGCTCCCGCAGCTTCACCTAAAGGCTTTAGCCGGCGCTTCCGAGGCCATTAGTGAATTCACTGAATCTTTCTCATGTCAATCCCGGCGGCCTCCTATTCAATATCCGTCACCCCACCGCTAACGATAAACGACATGGCTTTGGTGGCATTTTTCTCAATTCGTCTCACCTTCTCTTTTTTCACAATCAGCAAATCGCCCATCATACCATAGCTTTTAGGGCAGTACACGCTCATATAATCGGGCATCCCGAACTGGTACATTTCTTTTTGGGTCACAAATCCCATCTTATTAATCCCTTCACTGATTTCAATGATCACCGGCTCAGTAAATTTGCGCTTATCCCCCACGAAAGCCTCCATAAAATCTTTGATCAGGTTATAAATATATTTAACGCCGGGGGTTCGCTCCAGGAGGTCATCGATAAAGCCCAGGATCGTTTGTCCGAAGAGCTTGCTACCCAGGTAACCAACAGTGATTGTGAAGGTGATAATGATTAAAAAAGTGGCTCCCGGAATTCTTTCGTTCACGTCTTTTGTATCGGGGTTGTCGGCGAAAAAAGGCAGTATCGTGTCGATTGTA
>JBBRJE010000223.1:0-5427 GCA_038219845.1 Bacteroidia bacterium | reverse complement strand
CATGCATTTATTTTACAAATCCTGTGCAGATTTATGCATGTTAATAAAAGAAATTAATCATTAAAATTATTGAACATATGGTATTTATTTGTACTCAAATTGAATACTAAAATGGGTTATTCAGCATAAATTCATTTTCATAAAAAGCATATCACGTCATTTAATGGTAAAAAAATAAGATTCTTTTCACTGCTATTTCATTGGGGATTAACTTACATAATAATTAAAAGGCTTATATAAAAAAATAATATACTTTTGTAAAATCACTTTAGCAATGAAGGATAATATTTTTAAATGCGCGTGAGCCCTTAGCTTTTTAAAATTATTATTCACCAATAAACAGGACAAAATGAAATGATATTGCCGGATCCCTATGATTTATCCTGCGCATTGAACCCAGGCTTAATTTTTTAGAATACTTTAACATGTATAAAAAATCAATAACAATTGTCAGTAAAGGAAGACCTGTATGAAAAATATAAAATATATTATTATCGCGGCGGTGCTCATGGCTGGAATAGGTATTTGGTATGCTTATACAGAGTTTCACAGGGGTCACAAAGATCTGAGCAATGTAAAGTCCGATATTGAAATCAGCGCCATTGATCTGGCCGGGGATTTCAATAAGGATGAGGCGCAAGCCAATAAAACCTATCTGGATAAAGCCGTTGCGGTAAAAGGTAAAATAAAATCCATTGAGAAGGATGATAACGGCTTGTACACCATTTTACTTGGCACAGAACTTGACGACAAAAATATTAGCTGTGAGATGGATAAGAAGCATAATGAGGATGCACAAAAGGTAAAGGCAGGAGATGAGGTAATTATGAAGGGAGTTTGTGCCGGTGCGCTTATAGATGTGGAATTAATCCGTTGCGTGATAGAAAGAAAATAAACCTATAATCATTTTAAGAAATGTTTAAAAATAGCCTGAGCCTGGCTCTATTCATTCTTGTTGTTACAATTCTGCCGGCACAAAAGTACTTTACAAAAACTGGAAAGGTTTCTTTTTTTTCTGTAGCACCAATGGAAAATATTGAAGCGATAAACAGGAAGGCCGCCTGTGTTTTAAACACCCAAACCGGCCAGCTAGAATTTGCTATATTAATGAAGGCATTTGAATTTGAAAAGGCTCTGATGCAGGAACATTTTAATGAGAATTATGTTGAAAGCGACAAGTATCCAAAATCAACTTTTAAGGGTAAAATAGAAAATCTCAGTTATATAAATTTCACAAAAGATTTTACGTACAGTGCCATTATCAGTGGGGATCTAACGATTCACGGAGTGACCAAAAATGTGAAAACGAAAGGTACATTTACCGTGAGCAATGGCAAGATTAAAGGTAATGCAACTTTTACTATTCTTCTTTCCGACTATAATATTTCTATCCCTTCTGCCGTGAAGGAAAAAATTTCCAACGAAGTAAAAATCACTGTAGATGTCAACCTTGAACCTGCCGCCGCTTCGAATTAATATTAATTTCAACAATTAATTTTAGGAATAGTCTCATTCGTATTCTGACAAATATTTTATTTTAGAATTAAGAACGAGCTAATTTGGGTAGCTTTCAATACTACAAAATCAGCTCATCCTGCTTATTATACCTTATCAGCTCATTGGAAAATAAATACTTCAAAACAATATTCACTTGGTTTCGGGGGAACTTCAGCTTATTGATGAGCAACTCCAATTTCAATGGTTTTTCTTTTATGAGCCTGATAATTTCCTGATGTATAAGATTGAATTTTGCATGCTGGAGCTCTTTTTTAAAATAATTAAGACATACATCGCATGCCCCACAACGCTCCGATTTTTTTTCATCGAAGTATTCAAGAATTACCTGACTGCGGCAGCGGGTATTTTGAGAAGCATATGCCAGGGCAGCTTTTAATTTATCGGCTTCTACTTTTTTAAGATGAATTTGCAATTCCTCATTTATTTCAAGATTACGTGAAGGCAGACGGGGGGAGAGAAAAATGATTTGAGGTGAATCTGATTGCGGCAGATAATCAATATACTTTAAGTTCTTCAGCCGCTTCAGGCAGCTAGTTACCTCCATTGGGGAGGTATTTAAGGTGCGTTCGGCAATTTCTGTTTCGTTTATAGTGCTATAATAATCAAATACGCCGCCATAACTACGCACGATGGTTTTGATGATCTCATCATCTGCTTGGTTCTTCTGCTGGTAGGTATAAAGGGTCCGGGCATCGGTTATTATTTGTAATTTGGAAGGTGAGAAAAGCGGAGGACTGGCAAACAGTGCATTATTTTGCTCCAGCACTTTTAAAGCTGCCATAACAAGGAATGCTTTGGTTTGCGTTGTTTTACAAAATTGGGTAAGATCAAATTCATAGCCCTCATCCATTCCTCCACCCACTGGTACTTTTAAATAGTTACATAGCAAGTCGTAAATATTTTTAACCTCTTTTTTTTCAGGATACTTTTGCTCCAGCAATTTCCAATTTTCTTTTTCATCATTGATATGATGCAGCACAACGCAATAGGCATTTTCCCCGTCACGCCCTGCCCGTCCTGCCTCCTGGTAATATGCTTCCAGCGAGCCGGGCATTTGATAATGAATCACAAAACGAACATCAGGCTTGTCGATTCCCATTCCGAAAGCATTAGTACATACGATGATCCGGGCTTTATTTACAATCCAATCTTCTTGTATTTTATTTCGCTGCTTATTATTTAAGCCTGCATGATAATAGGTGCTTTCAATTTGATTATTTTTAAGCCAGCTTGAAATTTCCTGCGTAAGTCTGCGGTTGCGTGTATAGATCAAACCTGAGCCTTTTACCTTTTTGCATATTTCTATTATCTTATTGAATTTATCATCGGTATGCCTAACCAGGTATTGTAAATTTTTGCGCTCAAAACTTTTCCGGAATACCAAGGGTTGCCTGAATAAAAGTTTTTCCTGGATATCGGCTACTACCGCTGCTGTTGCCGAGGCAGTAAGGGCAAGCAACGGTATCCCCGGAATCCGGTCACGTATGGTTGCAATTTGCAGGTATTCGGGGCGGAAATCATAACCCCATTGAGAGATGCAGTGGGCCTCATCGATAGCAAGAAGGTTGATCTTCATCTGAGAGATTTTATCCTGCGTTTCTTCATTTTGCAGTCTTTCAGGCGACATATACAGGAATTTATATCCCCCGTTCACAGCATTGTTGAGCGTGGTTTCAATTTCCCTCGAACTCATACCGCTAAATAATGCCGCTGCCTGTATATTGCGGTTTCGTAAATGTTCTACCTGGTCTTTCATCAGGGCAATAAGCGGGCTTATTACCAGGCATAGTCCATCATTACATAAGGCGGGCACCTGAAAACAAATGGATTTACCTCCACCCGTGGGCAAAAGGGCCAGCGTATCATTACCATTCAAAACAGCATTTATAATTTCTGGCTGTAATGCACGAAATTCGTCGAAGCCCCAATATTGCTTCAAAATTTCATGCGGGGTGGTCATTTATTCTAATGAAAGGATTAAAGAATTAAGGAATAGCGTAACGCAGTGTAGCGAAAGAATGAAATACAAGGTTATGTAGTATGCAGTTTCATTCCTGATCTGCCTTGATTATTCATTGTTGATTCTGTATTTTGAATTGACTTTTCAATTATTACTTACTCCCAAAACTCCGTAACCGTATTTTAGAAAGCACTCTTTTGGTATCCATACTAAAATCAGCGTTCATCATCCAGTCGTAGTAGCTGGGCTCTTTTTCGAAAACATCGCTTACGATTTTATCTTTATGCTTGCCAAAAGCGAAAATCTCTTTTTTATCTTTATTGAATTTAATACGGCCGGCCAGGTCTGCACTATCTGTAATGCCGCTGAACTCATGAAGCTTGTCAATGGAGTTTTCCAGGGTCTCCGAATAGCGTTCTACCTGTGCTTTTATTATCTCGAGCGTGGCAACAACATCCGCCTTGGCACTATGGGCATTCACCAGGTCCTTTCCACAATAAAATTTATAGGCGGCAGTAAGATTGCGCGGTTCCATATTGTGGAAAATCCGCATTGCATCTACAAACATTCGTTTATCAGATTCGAATTCAACACCTACCCGAAGAAATTCTTCTACAAGGATTGGATAATCAAATTTATTACTGTTAAAGCCCGCGAAGTCGCAATCGCGGAAGGTTTGCGCCAGTTCATGCGCCACATCCATAAATGAAGGACAATCTTTCACATCCTCATCGGCATACCCATGGATCGCAGTAGCCTGGGGATTTATGGGCATCTTGGGGTTGAGCAAAAAACGTTTTTCTTCGGTCGTTTCATCCGGGAAAAGCTTAATATAAAAAAGCTCTACGATACGGTCGGCACTAAGACTGGTGCCGGTAGTTTCCAGGTCGAAAAATACCAGGGGGCGTTTAATTTTAATCCACATATACGAATACGATTTATCTAAATGACGTTTGTTTTATTCTTCAAGTATAACATATTTATCCTATTCAAAAGTAATCGATAGCACAATGAACCTTGGATAAACACCACTTAGCATTTTGGAGTACACGAAATTATCCTTGACAAGCATATTATTGATGCTTTGAACCAGTCGAAGCTCAGGGGAAAACTTGAAATAGGGATAGTAAATATCCCAGCCAAATCCCATCAGATAATTGAATCCATTAGGTTTCAATGCAACGATAGGTTCAGAAACGCTGCGCCTTGTATTTTTTTGTGAAGAAAGATCATAGCTGTATTGCAGGCCCCCGGTAAGATAGTATCGCCAATTCACATGGAGATCACTTTTGTATTTTAGTAATATTGGAAAATTTAAATAGGTGGATTCCATTTTTGCTGTCGTAGGAATCTTTGGATTGGTAAACACATACTGTAAGCTCCGGTAGGCAAAAGATATGGTAAAATAAGCCCTCAGGTTAAAAGATTCTCCAAGCCGGAGATCGGCTAATGCCCCCAGATGAAAGCCCTGCAAACCACCGGTATAAGATACACTTTTTACGGTGTCGTTCCTCAGAAATTCAGGGTTATTGATAAGCTTCAAATTGCACAGGTCTGGTCCGAAAAGATATCCAAAATGATACTTCTTCAGGTCATACAGATGGGCATTGATATATTGTGCCTTTGCCTGATACATGGAATGGAACAATATAAAAGCCAGGATTATTTTGTAGCAAAGTAAATGCTGCTTACGCCGAAGAAGAGGGGTGTGCATATTGTTGTTTTAAAATTTTGCTCTTTTAAGATTTGTACAAATGCTTCACCGTAAGGAAAATGTTGTGAGGAATTAACCAGGTATTTATAGGCTTTCCCGTTATTACTTATTAAACGTCCTATGACAGGAACTATTCTATTTGTGTACAAATTTACAAAAAATTTCTTCCAGGACGCATCGGGCTGTGATGTTTCCAAAATCACCAGAGCACCGCCGGGTTTTAAAACCCTGAATA
>JBBRJE010000222.1:0-5441 GCA_038219845.1 Bacteroidia bacterium | reverse complement strand
GAATTCGAAGTTTTGAATATGCTGGATGGGGATGCGCTCGACAGGATCGTGGAGAAACATCAACCAGACCTTATTGTTCCTGAAATTGAAGCAATACGCACGGAAAGATTCTATGAATATGAAAAGAAAGGCATACAAGTTGTTCCATCGGCCCGTGCCGCCAATTTCACGATGAACCGCCAGGCTATTCGTGATTTGGCTTCTAAAGAATTACAATTACATACAGCAAAATATTTCTACGCTGAAACACGAAATGAATTTGAGGAAGCCATAATAAATATAGGAATTCCTTGTGTTGTAAAACCACTCATGAGCTCCTCTGGAAAAGGGCAAAGCACCATAAAATCAGAATCAGAAATTGATCCTGCCTGGCGCTATGCATTGGAAGGAAGTCGCGGGGATCTTAAAACAGTTATTATAGAAGAATTTATTCGTTTCCATACAGAGATCACTTTGCTTACCGTCACGCAAAAAAGTGGCATTACCTTATTCTGCCCTCCTATCGGGCACCGCCAGGAAAGAGGCGATTATATGGAATCCTGGCAACCATGCCCAATGACTGAAAATGATTTAAAAGAAGCACAAGCAATGGCGGCTAAGGTTACTGCTTCCTTAGGCGGGGCAGGCATTTGGGGAGTAGAATTTTTTCTTACTGATAAAGGGGTTTACTTTTCAGAGCTCTCTCCAAGGCCGCATGATACAGGAATGGTTACGCTGGCCAATTCACAAAACCTGAATGAATTTGAACTACATGCGAGAGCAGTTTTAGGATTACCAATCCCTGAAATTGTATTAGAAAAGGCGGCGGTAAGTGCAGTCATTTTAGCCAAAGAAGAAAATAACGATCAGCCAAAATATGATGGCCTTACAAAGGCGCTCTCCTTTCCACAAACGGATATTAAAATTTTCGGAAAACCATCCACACGAAAACACAGGAGAATGGGAGTAGCCTTAGTTTACGGGCTTGTGGATACAGATATTACAGCATTAAGAAAGAGGGCAGCAGAGGCCGCCGCATTGATTGAGGTGAACCCGAAATAGTTGTTAGTGATTAGTGGTTAGTAAGAACGGCGCATTCCTGGGCATCTAAATAGTTAAACTAAATGGAAATAAAAATCGCGGCCATAATGAATAGAACACGGATTATCAAAATGAACCAAACCCAATAATTTCAAAAACATTAACTTTGCGCCATGCCCTCAACCTCCGCGCAAATAGCAACTATGGAACAAGCCCAGCAATTAGGCTTACGTCCTGAAGAATTTGATAAGATAAAAGAAATACTAGGCCGTACCCCCAATTTTACTGAACTAAGCATTTATAGCGTGATGTGGAGCGAGCATTGCAGCTATAAAAACAGTATCCTCTGGCTTAAAACATTACCCAAAAAAGGCCCTAAAATGCTCGCTGAAGCCGGAGAAGAAAATGCCGGACTCATCGACATTGGCGATGGGCTGGCCGTTTGTTTCAAGATCGAATCACATAACCATCCTTCTGCCATAGAACCTTACCAGGGCGCAGCAACAGGTGTAGGCGGCATCAACCGCGATATCTTCACGATGGGTGCACGGCCGATTGCGCAATTAAATTCATTGCGTTTCGGAAAATTAACGGAAGATAAAACCAAATGGCTGCTTAAAGGCGTGGTTAAAGGTATCGGTGATTATGGAAATGCTTTTGGAATCCCAACAGTTTCCGGTGAAGTTTATTTTGATGAATGTTATCATGTGAATCCTTTGGTGAATGCTATGAGCGTAGGCATTGCTAAAGTAGGACATACCGCCAGCGCCACTTCGTATGGGGTTGGAAATCCCGTTTATATTATTGGTTCTGCTACTGGAAAAGATGGAATTCACGGGGCATCATTTGCGTCGAAAGATATTACAGAAGACAGTGCGAAAGATCTCCCAAGCGTGCAGGTGGGCGATCCGTTCGCTGAAAAATTATTACTGGAAGCTACATTAGAAATCATTGAGACAGGCGCCACCATAGGCATCCAGGATATGGGCGCAGCAGGCATTACATGTAGCACCAGCGAGATGAGTGCAAAAGGTGAACATGGCATGATCATCTATCTGGATAAAGTGCCCATGAGGCAAAAAGGGATGGTGCCTTTTGAAATATTATTGAGCGAAAGCCAGGAGCGAATGCTGATGGTGATTAAGAAAGGTCGTGAGGCTGAAGTAGAAAACATCCTGCGCAAATGGGATATTTCTTACGCGGAAATTGGAGAAGTGACAGACACTAAAAGAATTCATTTTTATTTCAACGGAGAACTGGTGGCTGATGTTCCTGCCGAAAGCCTCGTGCTCGGCGGAGGAGCACCAATATACAAAAGAGATTATACCCGTCCTACATATTTTGATGAGATTGCGAAATTCAAAGCCTCAGCGATAGCTATTCCTGAAGATTTAAAAGGTGTAGCAAAATTTTTATTGCAACACCCCAATATTGCAAGCAAAAGATGGATTTATAACCAGTATGACAGTATGGTGGGCACCATTACGCAAACCACCAATGCGCCAGCCGATGCGGGTGTTGTGAAAGTACGCGGAACCACTAAATCATTGGCCATGAGCGTGGATTGCAATAGCCGTTTTGTTTATGCCGATCCTGAAATAGGCGCAATGATCGCGGTGGCAGAATGCGCGCGCAATATTGTTTGTTCAGGCGGAGAGCCTGCAGCCATTACAAATTGTTTAAACTTTGGTAATCCTTATAATCCGGAAGTATATTATCAATTCGTGCATGCCATCAAAGGAATAAGCGCCGCCTGCCTCAAATTGAATACCCCTGTAACAGGTGGTAATGTAAGCTTCTATAATCAGAGCAGCGATAATGATGCAGTTTTTCCAACGCCCACTATTGGAATGGTTGGGATTATAGAAGATGGCAGAGACCATACTCCACTAGGCTTTCAGCATGATGGGGATTTAATTGTATTGGTTGGAAAAACACAGGATGATATTGCTTCGTCACATTACCTGGCGCATTATCATGAAGTGAAATTTTCTCCTGCTCCCTATTTTAATTTAGATGAGGAATATGAAATTCAGAAAGCAGTTTTAGATTGTATAAAAAATGATCTGGTGAGAAGTGCGCATGACGTAAGCGAAGGCGGTTTGTTTATTACACTTTGTGAGAGTGCATTTGTAAATAATCTTGGATTTGATATTAAATTAGATGATGGATTCAGGATGGACGCTTCCTTATTTGGTGAAAGCCAGAGTCGCATTGTATTGAGTGTGGATTCCAAAAATCTTGAACAACTTATACAAGGATTAAAAAATATTCCTTTCACTGTTCTTGGAAAAGTAAAAGGTAAAGTTGCGCTGATCAATGGGGAGGACTTTGGAAAGATTGAGGAATTAAGACAAATTCATAGTGAAAGTATAGAACATAGTATGATGAATTAAATAGATATGTACACAATAAATAATTTAATATTCAAAGATTGCTCGCTTCTTATGTCAGTGAATTCTAAAAATTATAAAAATGATTTGAATGAACTATCTGTTAAATTACTTCATGCATCTTCACAAGAAAGAAATGCTTACAGCATATCAAATTCTGGTTATGGAATTCATTGGCCACTTATAGATGAAGATATTTCTGTTCATGCAATAGTGAACTCTCAAATTTAATGACATTCAGCAAATTCTATTTCCCCAATTTAAATGGATTACGTTTTATTGCTGCCTTCCTGGTTATCATCAGTCATTTTCATGAACATAGAAATAATTTTGGTTTAAGTAATCTTTGGGAAAACCCTGTTATCATTGGCTTTGGGAATACAGGAGTAAATATTTTTTTTGTTCTCAGCGGTTTCTTGATCACGACTTTATTACTAAGTGAAAAAAGAGAGACCTATGATATCTCGCTAAAAAATTTCTATGCCCGACGTATCTTGCGTATTTGGCCGCTTTATTTTTTGATCATTTTATTTTGTTTTTTCCTGGCACCTAAAATCAGCTTGCTTCAAATTCCGGGGGTAGAATTTCCTGCTAGTCATTTCTGGCAGAGTTTTTTGGTCTTCGTGCTTATACTGCCTTCTTTTGCCATGCATTTGTTCGGGCATATTCCTTTGGCGACGATGACCTGGTCCATTGGGGTGGAAGAAATTTTTTACCTGGTTACTCCATTGCTTCTAAAATTTACCAAACATATCTTAATTTCATTCCTGGTTTTTGTTCTCTTGTTTTTTTATCTTGGTAATGGTTTTATTTTTAATCCATCCAATAATAACACGCTAAGGGTGATTATTCTTTTCCTGGCCGACTTAAGGCTGGCATGCCTTGGGCTGGGCTCTATTGCTGCCATCCTTTATCTTAAATATCCCTCACAGGTTACTAAATGGGTTTTAAATCTTCCTGTCCAAATAATTTTTTATTTACTTTCCTTCTTAAGCATCTTAAAAATTATTGATGTCCCGGTATTTAATAATGAAGTTTTTTCATTTTTTGCTGCAGTTATTATTTTGAATCTTGCGCTCAATAAAAAATCATTGCTTCAGCTGAATCATCCTGTTTTAGAATATTTGGGTAAAATATCTTATGGGATTTATATGTATCATCTTTTCCCCATTGTGTTATTTTGTCACTTGATGCCAGGTGCCAATCCATACCTGGTTTTTGTTCTTGATAACGCCATCACCATAGGCCTGGCCGCCTTATCCTACAAATATTTTGAATCCTATTTTTTGAGATTGAAACGAAAGTTTTGATATGGGTATTGGCTTTAGCCATGCTTTTAACCACGCCCTTTTAGGGCGTGGTTAAGAACTCGTCTCTGAGGCTTTAGCCGTGACTGTATTTTAAGTCCTAGTGATAACAGTCATGGCTAAAGCCCTGCACACCGTAACTTTGATCCACGCCCTAAAGGGCGTGGTTAATGTCGGTCATTTGACTGCTTTAGGTCGAATTTAATCCGTCCAGAATTTTGGCGGCTTTAGCCGTGATCATTAACCGCGTCCTTTTACCTGCATTGGCCTTCTGGGTATATGGGTTGCAGTACCAAGACCGAACAAAAATAGACTTTAAGTGCTTCTAATCTTATACAACAAAAACTTAAAATCGGCGAAATCAGTAATGGTATTAAGAAATGATATTTCAAATTTCAATATTGTCAAACTTCATACAGTACTAATCCTTAGTGATAGTTTTCAAACCAGAACTCTTGAAACTAATAAAAAGATAATCGCCTTTAAGTCTATTAACGATGGTTCATATTACATATTTATTTTTAATAGAGATAGAACTTATGAGGAATTTAACTTTGATTCATCGATGAAAATATTATCACATTCATTTTTCGCTGGTTATGTAGGGCTTGCTCAAAAACCCGAACTGCTTAGGTGATTTTTCTGGAAGTAGATCCACCCCTTAAAGGTATAATTGATATTATTTATAGCAACAATAATTCTCATTTTATATTTAGAAAAA
>JBBRJE010000221.1:0-5450 GCA_038219845.1 Bacteroidia bacterium | reverse complement strand
CAATTCAGCAATAAAGGAAATGAACTTGCCTTTGTAAATATTGGAAATGCCAGCACCAGCGAAGGCCATTTTTTTGAAACCATAAATGCCGCAGGGGTATTGCAGGTACCCTTGGTGGTGAGTGTTTGGGATGATGATTATGGAATTTCTGTCCCTGCAAAATACCAAACTACAAAAGAAAATATAAGCGAAATATTAAAAGGATTTCAGCGCGATGAAAAAGGTGCAGGCTACGATATTCATGTGGTCAATGGCTGGGATTATGCCGAGCTCTGCAGTGTTTATGCGAAAGCCGCAGATACCGCGCGTACAGAACATGTGCCCCAACTCGTACATGTACGCGAGCTGACACAACCCCAGGGACATAGCACTTCGGGCTCGCATGAACGTTATAAAAGTAAGGAACGCCTGGTATGGGAACAGGAAAATGATTGCATCAAGCGCATGCGCGAATGGATGCTAGACAGTGATATTGCGAGTGAATCACAGGTGAATGATATTGAAACGAAAGCAAAAGAAGACGTACTAATTTCCAAGAAGAGAGCGTTTGAAAATTTTCTTGCGCCCATAAAAAAAGAGGTAAGTGAATTTTGTGAGTTATTGAATTCGTTGGATGCGTCGGCATTCGAACCCCTGGTGAATGAGCTGAAACGCATCAGCGAACCCATGCGTAAGGATATAGGCGTGACCCTGGGAAAGGCTTTGCGGGTGGTCCCAAAAAATCATTTACTTAAAACCTTCAAACAAAATTTTTATAAAACAAACGCGGAACGCTATGGCAGCTATCTCCATAGTGAAAATGAAAATTCAGCTTTAGCCATTCCAATAGTAAATGCAAAATATGAAGCTGACGCAAAAATGATGGACGGGTACCAGCTCATGCAAGCTTGCTTTGATTATCATTTGACGAATAATCCACTTGTATTTGCTTTAGGTGAGGACGTAGGAAAAATAGGGGACGTAAACCAGGGTTTTGCTGGGCTCCAGGAAAAGCATGGTGAGATACGCATTACCGATACAGGCATCCGCGAGAACACGATTGTGGGCCAGGGTTATGGCGCTGCGCAACGCGGCCTGCGCCCGATCATTGAAATACAATATCTTGACTACTTACTTTATGCCCTGCAATTAATGAGTGATGATATAGCGACTTTATTATGGCGCACCAAAGGCGGGCAGAAAGCGCCCCTCATCATACGTACCCGCGGGCATAGGCTGGAAGGCATCTGGCATAGTGGATCGCCTATGGGCATGATCATCAATTCCATTCGCGGCATTCATGTATGCGTGCCCCGCAATATGACGCAGGCTGCGGGAATGTATACGCTATTACTGCAGGCGGATGAACCGGCACTGGTTATTGAATGCCTTAATGGATATCGCCTGAAAGAGAAAATGCCTTCCAATATGGGACAGTATAACGTGGCTTTAGGCATCCCGGAGATATTGCATAAAGGAGAGGATATAACGATCGTGAGTTATGGAAGCACGTTGCGAATTATTGAAGATGCGATGGAATTATTAAAGGAAAAAAATATCTCCTGCGAACTCATCGATGTTCAAACTTTATTACCCTTCGACATTCATAAATCTATCGTTGAAAGCATTAAGAAAACCAATAAAGTTATTTTTATAGATGAAGATGTTCCCGGGGGAGCCTCTGCTTTTATGATGCAGCAAGTACTGGAAAAGCAGGAGGCTTACAAATACCTTGATTCAGCGCCACGCACTATTTCAGCCAAAGCCCATCGCCCGGCCTATGGAACAGATGGAGACTATTTCAGCAAGCCCAATGCAGAAGAGATTTATGATGTGGTGATGGGGATGATGGAGGAATACGGGCATTTAATTGACAATTGACAATTGACAATGGAATACAAATTAAGAAAAATGGCGCTTTCTTAAATCGATACATTCTCAATAACCCGACAATTGTATTTACTAAATACTAAATACTAACTACCAAATACTAGCTACTAACAACTACCATGCAAACCCTCAACCGCTTCCTAATTGAAAGCAGCATTCATATGCCGCTATACAATATTATTCAATTCATCATCAAACCTGCGAAGGATCTGAGCCGCAAAATAAATATTGCCGGCCTGGAAGATATTTTAGGTGAAGCGGAAGGAATTAATTTTCATGGGGAAGACCAAAAGAAACTGGATGTTCATGCCAACGAAGAATTTATAAAATCATTAAGCGAGTGTACCCATTGCGCAGCGATCATCAGCGAAGAAAATGATGATATTATTCCTACTTCCTTCACCAATGCAGAATATATTGTAGCGATGGATCCTGTGGACGGCAGCAGCAATATTGATGTGAATGTATCTATCGGTACCATCTTTTCGGTGTATAAAAGAAAAAGCACTTCTGGTCCTATTACCCTGGATGATTGTTTGCAAGCGGGTAGCAACCAGTTGGCAGCGGGCTATGTGATTTATGGCTCCTCCACGGTATTGGTGATGACCACTGGGCACGGCGTTCATTCTTTTACGCTGGAGCCGCATATTGATAAATTTTACTTATCAGAACATGATATCAAGACGCCTTCAGAAGGGAAAATATATTCCATTAATGAAGGGAATTATATCAAGTTTCCTGAAGGCGTGAAAAAGTATTTAAAGTATTGCCAGGAAAATGACAAGGCCACGAGCCGCCCTTACAGCAGCCGTTATATTGGAAGCATGGTTGCGGATTTTCATCGAAATCTGAAAAAAGGAGGGATCTTTATATATCCAAGTACTGAAAAGGATGCCAATGGTAAATTACGGATGCTTTACGAATGCAATCCCATGAGCTTCCTTATCGAGCAGGCCGGAGGCATGGGCACCAATGGCTTTGAACGTATGCTTGATGTTATACCCAGTTCCATTCATCAACGAACTCCTATATTTATGGGCTCCACCAATATGGTGGAAAAGGCTACTGAGCTTATGAAAGAATTTAGCCAAAAAACCAATTAAAATCAGGGGATTGATGAATAAGCTATACGCTATAATTTTATTTTTTATCCTGTTCATTTTCTTTTCATTTAATACCGTAACGCTTCCAATAGCATTCTCCTCTTTATTAAGCCGTTCGCAGCTTGTTTTTGTAAAGCCCGATTCCCTGGTTGAGGTGAAATGCATCTTCAATTACCAGATGAATTATGATTATGCTTTAAAGTATCCAGGAAAGCGTTTCGAGATCCGGTATGCGATTCTGCCTATGGATAGTGAAATCATCCGGTATGAGAAAAGACGAAAGAAAGGGGAGAAAGGAATCCATCCCAATAAATCCAGTGAATCGGTGTACAAGGCCACCTTATTCAATATCGGGATGGAAGGTGCATCGAACCTGCAACTTCCTGGGATCACTTATTTTGATACCAATGCGGTAAGAAATGAATTTCATGCCAGCTGGGGAGCCACAGCCCTGGCTGATCTTGGACCTGAATTCGGTCAGAAATATAATTACTGCGTTGCTATGATCCTTCATAAGGATAATATTGCTGATGCTTATGTTTTCTATCTTTTTGATGATAAGAAAGATATGAACCTGGTAAAGAAATATTTCTATGCGTTGAAATTTCAGTAGACAATAATTGGATTGTTATATTGGGTATTTTCGAATTTGATGTGTTGGCGAAATAATCAATTGAATCGAAGAACCTGTATTCTTCTTCCTATCGGAAGATAATACAGGGGCATTGATAATTTCAAAGCTTTAACACCGACACATCAAATTCGGAAATACCTGTTATATTTCACAAATATTTTTGACAGGAAAAAAATCTTAGTTTTGTTTTTAATATGATCTTACCCAAGAAATTATTTTTCATATTTCCCTAATAATACTTTTTCTATTTCTTAATTCATTTAAATTTATTATTCCAAAAGAATTGAAGCTACAAAAGGAAATAAAAGTTATTCTTTTGTGATGAGACTTATGATTTAATTCTCAAAGCTTCTGATTCAGTCGATTATCTATATTTTTCTTTCCCATCTTCTTGGAAACATATAGTTTGATAATTTGAGATACGTTGCTCATACTTGTTGGTTGCATTGTATGTTAAGATGTTTCACTATCAATCATAAGTTTTAGATACATTTAATACCTCAGATGGTTGATAATATCCGATTTATTAAATACAGAATAAAATTATTTAGCAAGATGTTCGGTGCCCTAAGGACGTAGTTATCGGGCACAGCTAAAACCGCCAAAATTCAACAATAAGCTAAAAATTAATTGTTTCACTAATATCAGGAATTATAATAACGGGCTTCGTTTAAAGATGTATCCTGAGACTGTATTTAATCCTATGCCAATAATTGAAATTAACAGCGCCAACTGGTTCAATCCAAATATGAATTACAATATTTTTATGGCGCATGAAATCCTTGCAATATTGGTTGCCATGATCGGGGGATTCCTCTCTGCCTTAAATATTGTGAAAGAAAAGGAAATGGGAACTATTGAACAAATTAATGTTACTCCAATAAAAAAATATCATTTCATATTGGGTAAGCTGATTCCTTTCTAGATCTTAGGCCTCGTGGTTTTTTCTAATCCTGTGAGCTATCTTATTGAGGTGATGCGTATGATCATCCTGAAAGGCAGTGGACTTAAGGATATCATACATCACCTAATAATCATTTCCATTTTCGCTATAGTGCTTAATAGTTGGACTGTATGGAATTATAAGAAGACTTCATAATTCTAAATTTTTAATCATTAAACATTTTTTTTTCCAACTTTGCGCGCCGTGAAGGTTCATTTCCTTCCATATCAAAAAAATATTTTGTTCATTGCAATGAAGTGTTTAATTTAGCATGAGTTTTATCAATATAATTTAAATTGCTTTTATTATGTCAAAAAAAATTACACTCGCACTCACGATCATTTTTCTTTCTTGCAAAGTTTTTCCGCAAACAGGGATTGATATTCCTGCCATGCATGGGGTAGATAACCTGATTAAATCTTTTATGAACAACTGGACGATACCCGGTGGAGCTGTGGCGATAACCAAGGATGGGAAGTTAATATATAACAGGGGCTTTGGTTATGCCGATCAGGCTAAAACACAGCTAACACAACCCTATAATTTATTTCGTATCGCCAGCGTTTCAAAGCCAATCACATCCATTGCTATCATGAAATTAATTGAATCTGGCAAGCTTTCGATCAATGATACCGTGTTTGGCTCAAATAAAATATTGAGTCAGAATTATTATTTAAGCTCGATCACTGATAACAGGATCTACAATATCACGATCAAAAGCTTATTAGAGCATAATGCTGGCTGGGACAGGGATATCGCCTGTGATGGGCAATCTTCCTGCGACCCGATAGGCTTTCCTTTACATGTCACTTCTGTTTTTGGCGCACCCAATCCTGTGGGGGATTCCACGCTTATAAAATTTCTTTTGAAGCAGGGTCTGAATTATGCCCCGGGAACCAAG
>JBBRJE010000220.1:0-5518 GCA_038219845.1 Bacteroidia bacterium | reverse complement strand
ATTTTGAAGTGCTGTTCCAGTCTTATCAATCGCCATTACAAAAAATGGAAAGGGCAGGGCAGTTATTATTTGTGACAGGGAAAGCAGGAACCGGGAAATCAACCTTATTGAAACTCTATACCATGCTGCATCCTGCAGATACCATCGTGATGGCACCTACAGGCATTGCAGCGGTGAATTGTGGTGGAGTAACCATTCACTCCTTTTTTGGTTTCCCATTCCGGCCCATCATCCCGGGAGATGAAGAGATTAAAAAATATGGAAAGAACCATCCGAAATTTAAGCTGATAAATAATGCCAGCACATTTATCATCGATGAGATCTCGATGGTGCGCGCTGATATATTAGATGCCATTGATTATTCTTTACGCATCAATACAGGCAATATGAATACCCCATTCGGTGGCAAGCGGATGATATTTATCGGGGATATGTTCCAGCTTGAACCTGTGGTTAAAAATGACCAGGTTGAGAAGCTGATGTTTACAGAATTTTATTCTTCGCCCTATTTCTTTAGCGCTAAGGTATTTGAAAAGATACAGATCGAGATGATCGAGCTCACCACAGTATATCGCCAGCAGGATTCCTATTTTATCGGTATCCTGGATAATATTCGTTCGCGGGAAGTGGAAGTGGAAGACCTTGAAAATTTGAATCAGCAACAATTGCCTGAACTGGCGGAGATAGATCCGTATACCATCACCCTCACAACCACCAATGCCGGCGCCCAATTGATCAACGACAAGCAATTACTAAATCTTGAGCCCCCTGAATTTCTTTACAAGGCGGAAGTAAGCGGGGAGATCAATAAAAATCATGTGAGCGCTGATGAGAACCTTCGTTTGCGTTTGGGAGCGCAGGTTGTATTTCTCAAAAATGACGTGAACAAACGATGGGTGAATGGCACCATTGGAAAAGTAACACATTGCGACAGGAACCTTATCAAAGTGGCTTTTGAAGATGGATCAGAGCATGAAGTGACACCCTCCGATTGGGAAAATAATTTATACCGTTGGGATGAAACAAAAAAACGTGTTGCCACCGATACCATCGGTACCTTCAAACAATATCCAATTAAGCCCGCCTGGGCCATCACCATCCATAAAAGCCAGGGACTAACGTTCGACCGGCTGCGTATTGATTTGGGAAAAGGCACCTTCGCCCATGGCCAACTCTATGTAGCCCTGAGCCGCGCCCGTACCCTCGATGGCATCAAACTCACGCGCCCCGTTCGTTATAACGATATCATCGTTGATGAACGTATCATTGATTTTATGGTGGAGATGCGGAGGAATAAAGTTTGATGGGAATTGATAATTGACAATTGATAATTGACAATGGAATACAAATCTGGTTTCTGAGATTTACTTATAAATTTGTAAACTGCTGTTTCTACATTTACTATTAAATGATTGTGGTGGATATAGTTAATTGTCAATTGTCCATTATCAATTCTCCATTTTTCTTCCTGTCCGCTCTCTTCACCAAATATACCCCAAACAAAATAAAAGCCAAACAGAATAAAGATTGTGTAGCGATTTTTTCCCCGATAAAAAGTGCAACGATAATGGTTACAAATGGCATGATATAGGTTACCATGGAAGCAAAGCTGGCACTGCTTATTTTTACCAGCTGGTAAAAAAGAACATTCGATAATGCGGTATTCAGAACTCCTAAAGCCACAGCAAACCACACATGGCGTTCATTCCATTGAATAAGGGAGAATGCTGCCTTGCCATAATCATTATCAATACCAATCCATAATAATGCGATATAGGCAATTCCAATTCCCAGGGTAGATACAGTGCCAATATATAAGGAGGGCACCTCTTTCAAATAGGTATCCACAATATTAATATTGATCCCATACATCATTGTGGCAACTACAATATAAAGACTTAATTCAACATTATGCAGGCTGATATTTCCTTTTGAAATGAACAATAAAAAAATCCCCGCAAAACCGCAGAGCACCCCAAGCGTCTTTTGTGAATTGGCTTGCTTTTTAAAAAACAGGATGCCAATAAGTAAAACCCATAATGGCGTAAGGGCATTCAAAATCCCACCCAGGTTGGTATCCAGCCCTTTCAAAGCAAGACAAAAAAGTATAGCCGGAATTCCATTCCCCAGGAATCCGGAAAGCATCAATAAGGCGATTCTATTTTTTGGAACTTTCCGGAGATGATATAGGCTCCAGGGCATTAAGATGATTCCAGCAAAAGCAATACGCATCCCGGCCATCTGCAAAGGAGAATAAACTTCCATCCCCGCCTTCATAAAAAAATAGCTGCATCCCCAGAGAATTGTTAATAGAATAAAAAGAAACCAGACCCAGAATTTACTACTAAACATAATTGTATTATAACCTTAACCTAAACCTCTTTCCCTTTTATCTTAAACCGGTATCCATACCAGGCGATAAAGCCATAACTAAAAATCAAAAGAACATAACCCCATTGCTTGCTTCCCAGTAAATTTGATAGCTGGGCATATAATAAAGGCATTATGGCCCCTCCGGCAATAGCCATGATTAGCAGCGCTGAAGCGAACTTGGTATGCTTTCCCAGTCCATTGATGGCCATCGGCCAGATCGCAGGCCACATCAGCGCATTGGCCAATCCCAGCAAGGCCACAAAAGCTACCGACAAGAAACCATTGGTGCAGAGCACAATTAGAGTAAATAAAATTCCTGTGAAGGCCGAAATGATAAGGGCCTTCTCCTGGCTGATAAATTTAGGGATGACTAAAATGCCAATGATATATCCCAGGATCATAGATATGAGGGTATAGCTTGTGAATATCTTGGCGCTTTCCAGGCTTATTCCAATGGAAGTGCCATAGTTACCAATGGTGTCACCTGCAATCACTTCAGCACCCACATAAATAAATAAAGTTATGATACCAAAGAGTAGCTGTGGGTATTTAAAAATATCAAATTTTTCTTCCGGTTTTTCATCCTTTGGTTCTTCAATTTCTGGAAGAGGGGAGAAGCGCACCAGTATAGCAAGAATGGCAAATCCGATAGCCAGTAAAGTATAAGGCATGATAACCCGGGAGGCCAGCTCATTTAACTTTTCGAGCCGTTCCGGTTCCGCAAGGGATATCAATTCCTTTTTTATTCCGTCGGCATTTTTTAATATAATCGAACCCATGATAACCGGTCCCAGGGCACCTGCCACTTTATTGCAAATGCCCATCACACTAATGCGGGAAGCAGCGCTTTCAATGGGTCCTACAATGGTTACATAAGGGTTGGCTGCCGTTTGAATAATGCTTAAGCCGGTACCAATGACAAACAAGGCGATTAAAAAAAGTATAAATGAACGCAGCTCTGCCGCAGGTATGAATAATGCTGCCCCAAAGCTCATTACAAACAAGCCTAGCATCATCCCTTTTTTAAAGCCAATGCGTTTTAAAATCCATGACGAGGGAATGGCAGTGAAAAAATAAGAGATATAAAATGCGAAAGTGATAAAATACAATTGCGAATCCGTGAGCTCACATGCAATTTTAAGGTAAGGGATCAGGATGCCATTCACCCAGGTAATAAAGCCGAAAATAAAAAACAAAGCCCCAATAATCACCGTAGCGTATGTATTATTTTTTTCTTCCTTCATGACGGCGAAAATAGTGAATGCAATACAAATGAATAATTAATAATTAACAATGAATAATTATTCATCATTCATTATTCATCATTCATCATTCATCATTCATCATTCATTATTAATTATTCATTAACTACCTTCGCTTCATGTCAAAAGTATTGGAGATCATTGGCTGGACCTTATTGGCTTCTGTGAAATTTCCATGGGCCATTATCCCCTTGCTTGCTTCCTCCTCCCGTTTTTGGTTATATGACTTTTGCATTATTGCTTCCGGCGGCTGTTTGGGAGTATTCATATTTACCTACTTGGGACGGATCATTTCGAAATATCTTGAACGTTATCATTTCTTCAAGATCAGCTATAAAAATTTGAGAAGGTTTGTGCGTTTGAAGAATGGCTATGGCTTAATTGGTGTTGCATTCTTAACACCCTTTTTAATCAGTATTCCAATAGGCTGTATCCTCAGCGCCACCATTGAACACGATAAATGGCGGGTGATTCGACTGAATTGTTTGTCCGTTTTATTTTGGAGTGTTTTGTTGTTTGGATTGAAGGGGTTATTTGGGATTGATTTTTAGCAAATTCATATTTGGATAATGATTTTTCCAATGAACATTGAAGCATTGACGCTTTGTTTCTTTCATTGCAAAAACAAAACTTATCGATCATTACAACAAAACATTAGGAGAGAAACAATTTGGCGGCAGTAGTCGGATGTTTATAGACACCAAAGAGGAATTAATATTATTTAAAAAATATTTCAAAAATTTCAATTATGATAAACTTAAATAAAATGGACGACCACGATTTCGTTTTCGTGAACAAACCATTATCAGCAAAAGAAGAAAAAGAATTCAGTGACTTTCTGAAAGAACGTAAAGCAAAGGTGAAAAAAATAGTGTGTTACCGAAAGCTAAGAGGACAAAGAAAGAGTTGGTATAATGAAATTGTGATCATAGGCCCTACGCACATTCTCGACTTCGCTACCATTGACGTTATTTATTAACGGTTTAAAAAGAGAGACTTGAAGATTTACTTTTTTAGCAGCATGACAAAGTGGTGAGTATCTTAACGTCATTTTATATTGTTTATTTTGAAATAAATTAGCCCTTTAATTGACGATGCGCGTTGAGGCATTCCCAGTCGTACTGTGGTTTACGACCATTTTGTTGACCTCGACAAAATGGTTTCTATTGGCAGTAGAGTCAAGAGCCGAACAGCTTTTTGGTTTGCTGAAAGACTATTAAGAACGGGGATTATATAGAGGGTCGAAATTCGTCGGCCAGCTCTTATTTTTACATCGTTTATAAAAATTTCAACAAAGTGTTTTTGTGATTATTTTCTAGTTATATTTGTTATAAATGAATTTACCTCAAACATTATCCAATTGTATGCCTGTTCAAATCTTTTCAGATAAGATGTCAAAATCAAAAATTGAAGTGTTCAAATATTTTGTTTCGAAAATTATTGGAGAAACATACGATGACTACCATCTAATCAACAATGAAATCCTATTATATAAGGAGGATTGTAATATAAGAATCTTTAATGAACCTAGGCCCGTAATGTATGATAATCAATTTAGAGATGATAATGTCAGTTATCCTGGATATGATTCATTCATAGTACAACACACGGCAAGATATATGGAAGTTTGTATCGACTCAACTTTTCTTGATAACAAAATAGAACGCTACATCCTTAAAGAAGAATATCTGTTCCCCGCAATTGATAAACTAAATATTAATGCAAATTATTTTATAATTTTATTTGGTATTAATATTCATGAATACATTCAATTCGTAAAGGTAAAAGGACTTTCAGAAAATAACTACAAGGGAACAAAGGTAATTTCCTTTATTAATTCACCAATAAGAAAGTCGATCTTTATTATAAAAAAAATGGATATA
>JBBRJE010000219.1:0-5532 GCA_038219845.1 Bacteroidia bacterium | reverse complement strand
GATCCCCATATCATTGACTCTGCATTTCATGTAAGATCCTTTTATTTGGGGATCGACGCCTCCGGACTTCCGGAGATTTACGCTGCCTTATGTGTTTATTTAAAAAATAATGAAAAGCCCAAACAGGTGGTGTGCCAGATAGATTTCTGGCATCCGAATGAGAATGCAGATATTTTATCTCGTCAGGGCTTCGTAAAATATTATCATAAAGGAATTATTGATGATTATTTTCATTCATTTAAAGATGAAGATTACATGCGATTACCTTTATATCCCTATATCATGCATCGCGATTTAGGGTGGAGAGAATGGCTCAAGGCTTGTTTCCGCAATAAGGAAGTGTTGGAAGAAGCCATTTCCACGAAAGGATTTGAACCCCTGTTGACTGATCATTTTAACCAAAAACTAGCTAAATATAATTGCGATACATTCTCTTTCCATACGAATAAATTCCTGTTGAAAATTATAGAGCTCTGCGAAAGCAAAGAAATAAAGCTCGCCCTGTTCACCTCACCGATTTATAAAAACAATTGCGATAAATACTTCGATTTGTTCTATATCTATAATATACCTTACCTGAACCAGGCAGACCTGCTGATTGACTCATCATATTTCCAGGATAAGGATCACGTTAATTATAAAGGAGCGGAAGTACAGAGCAGAAATCTTGCTGAGTTTTTACAAAACCGGCCGGGATTTTATAAATAATGACTATCAACAATTTTGTTTAAATACATTGGAGTAATTCTCGCCCGTGGGGGAAGTAAAAGGCTTCCGGATAAAAATATTTTGAAACTCAATGGTAAACCGTTAATTCAATATTCCATTGAATACGCAATCAATTGCGAAAAGGTAAGTCATGTTTTTGTATCAACAGATGATTACAAAATTGCGAATATAGCCACTAAAAATAAAGCCGGAGTGATCAAAAGGAATAAGCAATTGTCGAACGATACTTCAAAATCGAGTGATGCCTTAAAGCACGCTGTGGAAGAAATAGAATCTCAAGGCATTGAATTTGATAATGTGGTCTTGTTACAACCAACAAGTCCGTTCCGCCCAAAAGCTTTGCTTAATCAATGTATAGATAAATTCGAATCTTCCGGAAGAAATTCGCTGATCACAGTTTCTCCTTTAAAGCATAAATTCGGGGAGGTTAAAGAAGAACATTTCATTCCTGTGAATTATAGTTTTGAACAACGTTCACAGGATATTAATAATTTATATTTTGAGAACGGGCTTATCTATATCACAAAAAAAGAAGTAGTGAAACAAGGCAAAATTTTTACGGAAGACTTGTTTCCGTTTATTGTTGACTCAATCCATGCTCAATTGGATATTGATACCCGGGAAGATCTTGACTATGCAGAATTTCTAATTAGGAATAATAAGGGAATAGGTTAAGGTTGAGGTTGAGGTTAAGGTTAAGGTTGTTCTTTCGAATATTCGGGAAACCAACCTCAACCTCAACCTTCTTTAACAGTCAAATAATCAACACCACCAACCTCAACCTCGAACTACTTTAAAAGTCAAATAATCAACACCACCAACCTCAACCTCGAACTACTTTAACAGTTAAATCATCAACACCACCAACCTCAACCTCCACCTCATGCCCCATCCCTTCATAGAAATTTCTGGTAGAAAGATAGGCCTTGATTATGATCCATTAGTGATCGCCGAGATCGGCATTAACCATAATGGTTCTATAAAAATTGCTAAAGAGATGGTGGATTCTGCGATCAGGGCGGGTGCAGAAGTTATTAAGCATCAAACACATATTGTAGATGATGAGATGAGTGGCGCAGCGAAAAAAGTAATACCCGGAAATGCCTCAATTTCTATTTACGAAATTATGGCTCAATGCGCCCTGAATGAAAATGAGGAGCTGGAACTGAAAAATTATGTAGAAGCCAAAGGGGCAATTTTTATCAGCACTCCTTTCTCAAGGGCTGCGGCCAACAGGCTGCAGAAGTTTGATATGCCTGCTTATAAAATAGGGAGTGGGGAATGTAATAATTACCCCTTGCTTAATCATATCGCCGCTTTTGGCAAACCCATTATTTTAAGCACCGGCATGAATACCATCGAAAGTGTTTCAAAGGCTGTGGAAATTTTCAGGAGACATAAAATTCAATATGCATTATTGCATACCACAAATTTATATCCTACCCCTTATCATTTGGTGCGCCTGGGAGCGATGCAACAAATAGCTGAGGCTTTTCCTGAAGCTCCTTTTGGATTGAGTGATCATACGCTAAGCAATCTTGCATGCTTAGGGGCTACCGCTCTGGGAGCCTCAATACTGGAACGCCACTTTACAGATAGAATGCAACGCACCGGCCCGGATATAGTTTGTTCGATGGATGAACAGGCTTGCATGGAGCTGATTGAACAAAGTAAAATAATGAAGCAAATGCGGGGAGGATCGAAAGAACCTGCAAAGGAAGAACAGGTGACCATAGATTTTGCTTTTGCAACGGTTTGTACTATAGCTTCAATAAAAAAAGGAGATATATTTAACAAAGAAAACATATGGGTAAAACGGCCTGGAACTGGTGAAATACCTGCGGAAAAATTTGATTCTATTTTAGGAAGAATAGCAATAATGGATATTAAAAACGATGAACAATTATCGTGGGAAAATTTAAGTTAGCATGATCGATTTTATTTCTTTTCTTTTAAATAAAGTTTATCGTCCACGACCCATCAAAGATGAATTGATTTTGGCAGCCCTGGATAAAACAGTGAAAGATATTAAGTACCATTTTCCAGATGCTACAATTGAAGAAATTAAGAACAAGATAGCGGGCAATAATAATGAGCTCGCTATTTTTTTGTATAGATTAGGCAGGGAAATACACCTAAAACAATTGGAAGATCTAAAACCTCAAATTCATTGGCTGCTTAAAGAATTGTGTGCCTGTGAAATTTATTTTAATAATGAAATCGGAGAAGGATTATGTATCGGGCATGGTGAAGGTATAGTTATCGGTAGCAGGAATAAAATTGGGAAAGGTTTTATAATTCACCATGGATGCACTATCGGACATAAGAAGAATAGGGAAGGTAATGGAAATAATATAGGGAATGATGTAATTATGTATTGCAACTCTTCTATCATTGGCGAATTGACCATAGGGGATAATGTAATAATTGGCGCACATATACTTGTAAGCAGAAATCTTGACAACGGTAGTATTATTACAAAGAATAGTGAATCTAAGACACGCCTGTATAAAGAATGAAAAAGATCGTTTTTCTAACTGGTACAAGGGCTGATTTTGGGAAGCTGAAATCGTTGATTGAAATTACGCAATCAAACCCGGATTACGAAGTTCATATTTTTGCAACTGGTATGCATATGCATCATAAATATGGATTTACAGTGAAAGAGATTGTGAAATGCGGATTTGTGAATATTTACAAGTTCATCAATTTCACTTCCGAGGAAACAATGGACCTCACCCTGGCAAAAACTATAGATGGTTTTTCCGGTTACCTTAAAGAAACAAAAGCGGACCTTATCGTTATTCATGGCGACAGGGTGGAAGCGTTAGCCGGCGCCATCGTTGGGGCTTTAAATAATATCCTTGTGGCGCATATTGAAGGAGGTGAAGTTTCGGGTACAATAGATGAGCTCATACGCCATGCTGTGAGCAAGATGTCACATATTCATTTCGTGGCTAATGAGGAAGCGAAGAAAAGGCTGATCCAGATGGGTGAGCTGGACTCTTCTGTATTTATTATCGGCTCGCCGGATATTGATATTATGTTTTCTGATACGCTTCCTTCGTTTGATGAAGTTAAAAAATATTATGAAATTCCTTATGGGGATTATGCAGTGGTGATGTTCCACCCAATCACTACCGAGGTGGAAAGAATCAGGGAGTATGCTGATCAGCTCACAAATGCATTATTGAATGACGATTCCAATTATGTGATCATCTTTCCTAATAATGATTTGGGTTCAGCAGAAATTTTAAGATCTTATGAGTCATTAAAAGGAAATCCACGCTTCAAAATATTTCCTTCAATTCGGTTTGAATCTTTCCTGGTAATGATGAAATACGCCCGCTTCATCATTGGTAATTCCAGTGCCGGGATTCGCGAGGCGCCTTATTATGGAATTCCGAGTGTTAACATTGGAACTCGTCAGAATAACAGGTCATTGAATAATGAAATAATAAATTGTGATTATGGATTTGAAAATATAGTTGTAGCCATAAGTAATGCTAAAGCTACTGACCGCTACGCTGCTGAACATAATTTTGGCGGGGGGGATAGTAATGCACAATTCAAGAAGATCATTTCATCAGAAGAATTTTGGATGATAAATAAGCAAAAAGTTTTTAAGGATATCCTAACCGAGTAAGATGGAACACGTAGAAGAAATAGTGAATCACAAAGAGGAGGCATGGGACCTTGTTATTGAACCGCAAAACTCCCTGTTTAAGCTCAACCTACGGGATGTATGGCGATATCGTGACCTTTTGGCGATGTTTGTTAAACGGGATTTTGTAAGCTTTTACAAGCAAACTATCCTTGGCCCCCTATGGTTTTTTATACAGCCTATTTTTACCACGATAGTATTTGTATTTGTATTTGGTAACCTGGCAGGTATCAGCACGGATGGATTACCACAATATCTTTTCTATCTATCCGGCATCACAGCCTGGAATTATTTCTCTGATTGCATCACTAAGACAAGCACAGTATTTGCTTCTAATGCCGGGATCTTCGGAAAAGTTTATTTTCCAAGGCTGATCATGCCCTTAAGTATTATTGTATCCAACCTGGTGAGATTTGGTATACAAATGATGCTCCTTATTTTCATGATGGTATTCTATGCAATAAAAGGCGCAGATTTTCATATAACCTTGGGCATCGCATTATTTCCTTTTCTCGTGGTATTAATGGCATTCTTGGGCCTTGGACTGGGATTGATCATCACCTCGATGACAACCAAGTATAGGGATCTTGCTTTTTTAATTTCCTTTGGAATACAGCTGCTCATGTATGGAACTACTGTTATTTATCCCTTGAGTGCGGCCCCTTTAAAATACAGGCAATTCATTGAATTGAACCCAATGACCGGCATTATTGAGGCGTTCAGGTACGCATTCTTAGGTAAAGGAGAATTCACCATATATAGCCTTGGATATTCTGCAATTGTAACCCTTGTTTGTATGATGGTTGGAATCGTTATATTTAATAAGACGGAGAAGACTTTTATTGATACGGTGTGAGAGGTTGAGGTTGAGGCCGAGGTTGAGGTTGAGGTTGAGGTTGGCGGTATGGAATTTTAAAAGTTTTTTGAATTATCGAGGTTGAGGTTGGCGGTGTCGAATATTCGAAACGGTTTAAATTAATGAGGTTGAGGGTATCAAATATTCGGAAGGTTTAAATTAATTAAGGTTGAGGATAGGGGTATCAAATATTCGGAAGGTTTAAATTAATTGGAAGTAAATTTGTAGGAGATTATAACAGTAAATGTCTCTGTAAATGTCTCTGTAAATGTCCCTGTAAATG
>JBBRJE010000218.1:0-5573 GCA_038219845.1 Bacteroidia bacterium | reverse complement strand
GGCAACTTAAGAAAGAGCAAGCTGGACTTTTTATGTGGAAGCATCTTGACCATCATTTGCGGCAGTTCGGATGTTGAGTAATTCCCTTGCCAGCACATTTATGTCCATGTGAAGCTTATCCATTTTATATGTTATAGAAATACATTGTATTTCTTAGTGTATCTTCATGTTCTTCGTGCCTGCCTGGTAGTTAAAACAGAAAATGGAAATGAGGAATGTTTTTTTAACCACGCACGAAGAACACCAAGGAGCGCAAAGAATATTACCATTTCAGCAATTGTTAAGTTCGAAATTTGAAATACTTCAGAATCCCTTGAGCTAATACTAAATTAGGATGAGGTTAAGAATAGTGTCTCCAGCACATCAAATAAAGGATAAACTCTTCACTTTTGGGGCCATGAATAAAATATTCAAAATCCTTTATCTTTGCAGCCATTATGGCTTACGAAAAAGCTCGAAAAATAATTATTAAAACACCGGAGCAAATTGAAGGCATCCGCAAAAGTGGGAAGCTTGCTACCGACACGCTTGCATATCTTAAACAATTCGTTAAGCCCGGCGTTACCACAGCTTTTATTGATAAGAAATGCAATGAATTTGTGCGCGATCACCAGGCGATCCCCGCTACTTTATACTATAAAAATTTTCCCGCATCCTGCTGCACCAGTGTCAACGATGTGGTATGCCATGGCGTACCCGATAATAAAACCATTTTACGCGAAGGCGATATTTTAAATATTGACGTAACCCCCATCTATAAAGGCTATTTCGGAGATACCTGCGTGATGTATAAAGTAGGCGAGATCAGTGATTATGCGAGTAATATGTTAAAGGTGGCCAAGGGCTGCCTTGATGAAGGTATTAAACAATGTTATAGCGGAAATCATTTGAGCAATATTGGGAAAGCTATTGAAAAATATGCCCGGAGCAAGGGTTGCAGCGTGGTGTTTGAATTTTGTGGTCATGGCGTGGGACTTAGTTTTCACGAAGAGCCGGAAGTGAGTCATAACAGCGAATCGGGAGCCGACGCGATTCTGAAGCCAGGCATGGTATTCACCGTTGAGCCCATGATCAATGCCGGCAAGGCACGTACAAAAATTGACAAATGGGATAACTGGACCGCCCGCTCCATTGATGGAAAACTTTCAGCACAATATGAACATACCCTCTGCATCACCGAAGGCGCCCCGGATATATTGACTATTGGGATGGAAGATTTAGTGGAGTTTTAATGGGAAATTCATTCTCCCTTGACAAATCTGATATTTTGACAACATCACTATCGGGATTGGTCCCGAATTCAAGCTTATGGATTCCGTTAATCACTAATCACTAACCGCTAACCACTAACAGCTATCCTTCAACAATTAACCCTTTACAATTAACCATTATCCCTTACATTCGCGCGATTCAAATCAATCGTATGAGCCTGCGTAAATTACTCCTTCTCTTCAACTTATTTATCACCTCATTATTGTTCGCCCAAACGGGTGAGCTCAGGGGCTTTATTTATGATACAGAAAATGGTGAATCATTACCATTTACCAGCGTATCCTTAAAGGACAATAAGCAAAGCACGCAAACGGATATTAACGGTCTGTATAATTTAAGCAAGGTGCCGGTAGGTAAATATACGCTCGTGGTGTATGCCATTGGCTATGATTCTGCGCAATATGAAATAGAGATTAAGGCCGGCAGGATCATGACAAAAAACATTTACCTCAACGCCAAATCTTACGAGCTGGGTGATGTGGAAATCAAGGCAGACAAGCAGCGCAAGAAAACTGATCCGGGTGTTTCTGTAACCAAAATCACACCAAGAGAGCTGAAGTTATTGCCTACGGTAGCGGGCGAGCCCGACCTGGCGCAATACCTGCAGGTATTGCCAGGAGTGGTTTTCACCGGCGACCAGGGTGGACAGCTTTATATCCGCGGAGGCTCGCCGGTGCAAAATAAAGTGATGCTCGATGGCATGATCATCTACAATCCGTTTCATTCTATCGGACTGTTTTCTGTATTCGAAAGTGATATAATAAAAAATGTGGATGTGTATTCCGCAGGATTTAATGTGCAATATGGTGGGAGGGTTTCTGCCGTGATCGATGTGACCTCCCGTGATGGCAATAAGAAAAAATTTGAAGGGAAAGTGGGAGTCAATCCTTTTTCATCGAAGATCATCCTGGAAGGACCTTTGAAAAAATTTAAAGAAAATGGCACCTCTAGCTCCTTCCTTGTATCGTATAAAAATTCTTACCTGGACAAATCATCACCCCTTATTTACCCCTATATCAAAGGAAGTCTGCCTTATAAATTCCAGGATCTTTATGGCAAAGTGGCTGTGAATTCGGATAATGGAAGCAAATTCAATGTGTTCGGATTTTCCTTTAATGACGCTGTGAATTATGCAGGCTCCACCGCCTACAAATGGAAGTCGTTGGGATTCGGAACCAATTTCTTATTGATACCTGATGGCTCAGCAACTGTGATCAGTGGCGTTTTCGCGTATTCGCAGTATGGGATGAGAAAAAGCGATGGAATGGCAAAACCTGATTCAAGCTCTATTGGTAATTTTAATACTGCACTCAATTTCACTAATTACAATGGTAAGAATGAATGGAAGTATGGTGTGGAGATTAATGGCATCTCTACCAATTTCCAGATATATAATGAGTTGAACCGCAAGATCGCGGAGAAGCAATACACGATGGAATTATCAGGTTTTGTGAAATATAAATATGTAACCGAAAGGATCGTATTGGAGCCCGGCCTGAGGGTGATGTACTACTCTTCCCTTGGCAACAAAACGCTGGAGCCGCGCATGGCGATGAAATATATCATCAGCCCTTCGGTACGGTTTAAAGCCAGTGCGGGCTTGTATTCGCAAAATTTAATGAGCGCCGTGAGCGATAAGGATGTGGTGAATTTATTTTACGGATTCCTTTCCGGTCCTGATGATTTACCCGCCACTTTCAATGGTAAAAAAGTGAGAACCAAATTACAGAAGGCAAGGCATGTGGTGGCAGGCTTTGAAGTGGATATCAACAATCATTCTGATCTGAATATTGAAGGTTTTATTAAACACTTTAACCAGATCACCAATGTTAACCGTGACAAAATATTTGACGATAACCTGCTCAATGCAGGCCGCCCGGCATACCAGCGCATTGATTATATTGTTGAAGAAGGCAATGCGAGCGGCTTCGATATCACCTATAAATATGATAATAAGCATTTGTATTTATGGATGGTTTACAGCTATGTGAATGTGTGGCGGTACGATGGCATCCGTAAATACCTGCCGCATTTCGACCGCCGGCATACCGTAAATATTGTTGGGTCTTATAAATTCGGTAAAAAAATTAAGCAAGAGGTAAATGCGCGTTGGAGCCTGGGATCGGGATTCCCTTTTACAGAAACGCAGGGGTTCTTTGAGTACCTGCCATTCAACAATGGGGTCACCTCCGATTATACCCATTCCAATGGTCAATTGGGGATTATCTATGCCGATCTTAACCTGGGCCGTCTACCCTGGTTTCACCGCATGGATGTTTCTTATCAGATGAATTTGAAATTCAAAAATAAAAACGAGATGCATATCACCGCCGGGGTCACCAATATTTACAACCGTCAGAATATATTTTATTTCGACAGGGTGAATTATATCAGGGTTAACCAATTGCCCATATTGCCTTCGGTGGGAGTTACCTATTCATTTTAGGAGCAGTTGGTAGAAGCCAAGGGCATTGCTGGGCAAAAGCTAAAGGCCATGTGTTTGATTTATTCTTCATCCCGGATTTCTTTTCCGGTGAGATCGATGAATACATCTTCCAGGTTGGCCTCCTTCACTTGTTTGCTTCGTTTAAATCCCTTAGCGAGCAAATTATCTATTAACTGATCGGGCGTGTCGAGGGCGATGATTTTCCCTGTATCCATAACGGCTACACGATCGCAGAGCTGCTCTGCTTCATCCATATAATGCGTCGTCAAGATCACTGTGGAGCCATTGCCACGGATATCCCGTATTAAATCCCAGAGGTTGTGGCGTGCCTGCGGATCGAGGCCTGTGGTAGGTTCATCAAGGAATACGATTTCCGGTGTATTGATTAAAGTAGTGGCAATGCTGAACCTTTGTTTTTGTCCGCCGCTGAGTTCCTTAAATTTATTTTTTGCTTTATCCTTCAGGTTCACCTTACCAAGCGCTGCCATAGGATTTATTTTTTTATTATATAGTCCGCCGAAGAGATTTAAAATATCAATCAGGCTGATATTGGGATAATAGCCGGAGGCCTGTAACTGCACTCCTATAATTTTTTTTATTTCTGAGGCGGAAGTATCCACCGACATATTTTTCACGAAAACGGAGCCGGAAGTTTTCTCTTTCAAGGTCTCAATAATTTCGAGTGTTGTTGTTTTGCCGGCACCATTAGGGCCCAGCAATCCGAAGATCTCACCCTCTTTCACACCGAAGCTTATATCGTTTACTGCGATGAAGCTGCCGTATTTTTTAATCAGATTCTTAACTTCAATAATGGTAGCGCTCATAGGGCAAATGTAAGAATTTTGAACGTTAGTGCTTCCGATTGCGAAGCCGCCCGAAATAATTATGAAGGAGCTAAGATGGGAATCATCTGTATTGAACCGTAACTCATCCTCTTTTGAAACCCTATCCAAAGTGCTATTATAATTCAATGTCGTTAGTTAAGATTAGGACCGCTACGCGGTTGGTTTTAACACAGAGGACGCGGAGTTAAAAATACATCCCGCCGCTTCTGGCGGGAAGGGTACAAAGAAATGCAGGAGTATAAACCTATAATTTTTTTCCTCTGCGCCCTTTGCGTGTATTTAAACTCTGTGTTAAAATGCATTTCTTTTCGCGAAGCGGATACCTGAACCGATTTTACATTAATAAATACTTAACTAATCGACATAGTATTATAATTCCTGAAACAGAATCATTCCCCGACAATATTATTGTCTATTCAAATTACATTCTGTAAATATGCATTCGAAATCTAAATGGTGATGGTATTTGTATTTCACTATTTACTTTTCACCATTCACCATTCCCTCCTCATGAAGTACAACCAATTTACAGCCATGCTTGCCATCACCAAAGCAAGCCTCCGATCGCAGCTTAAAAGTCCCAGCAGCATTGTTTTTGGCATTGTATTTCCTTTGATATTTATTTTTGTTTTTGGATATCTCGGTAGGGGATCTGCGGGGAAATATCATGTGGCTATTTCTAAGGATAGTGATACCTCTAATGTGATATATCATGCCCTGTTAAAAGATACGGCATTTGAGATAAGCACCGGGCTAAGCAAAGACAGCTGTGATGAGCTTCTGATAAAAAAAGATATTTATGCAATTATTTCCATTCACTCTCAGGATCATGATGATCCTATAATGATTGAAGTATTCTATAATTCCATCCAGGGCAACACCGCCGGAAGCATCATGAGCCGTATCGCAGCCATTGAGAATACTGATCCATTGGGTGTTTATTCTCAGGGCAATAAGATCGCGCAGATCATCCCTCACAGGAGTACCAACCGAACCTATGAAGCCATTGA
>JBBRJE010000217.1:0-5593 GCA_038219845.1 Bacteroidia bacterium | reverse complement strand
GATACACTAGAAAAATTTTACTTCAGCGCAATGGAGAGTTATATTGCTTTGGTATTTTTCCTTGCTGGTATTTTTTTTATGATAAAGCAAAAAAAATTATTATTAATAGCAGTATCGGTTGTCCTGACAATATTTTTTATTCTCTTTATAATAAAAACAGGGCTTGTATTCTCAATTCATAATTATTATATCATCCCTTATGTTCCGCTAATGGCAGTTATCGCTGCCTTCGGTCTGGGTGAAATAAAAAATCTACGCTTGCGATCTTTCCTGCTAGCCGCTATAATTGCTGAGGCTCTATTAAACCAGTTGCATGATTTCAGAATTACAGATTCGCAGAAATATAAATTAAAAATGGAACAGGTGGCCGATCAATTCTCCACGCGTAATGATTTATTTGCAATTAACGGTGATGATAGTCCACAAAGCATTTATTTTCTTAACCGGCGTGGCTGGTCGATGGAATCAGGTCTGGCGACAGACCCCGACACCCTCCAGAAATTAAAAGCGGAAGGTTGTAAATTTGTTTTTATTGATAAGCATAATCATAGGGATGGCAATCTGGATGACTTGTCCGCCATCTTAAAAAAGATTTATGATGATACAGATTTTGTGGTCTTTGAACTCTAAAATTTAAATGGCAAGCATACCAACAATTAAAAATTAGTTAATGCATCTCTTTACCTTGTCCACAGGTAAAATGTATTGGCCTTTCCTACCGGCGCTTTTGTATAATTATTTTTGACCATGGTGTTTTCAAATACAGAATCAGCTGCAATCCTGGAATCCTGCAATACTGTATCACAACGGATATAATATATGGTAGTGATTACCTTCTGGTATCTTGAGAGGTATGCTTTCAGTGAATAGTCATCATCCATAACCGGAACAATGCCGATGGTGGTATTATATTTTACCTTAGATTGAATATCACGCATCAGGAGCACTTCATCTTCATCTCTTCCGATGGTTCCCATGATAAAAATGCAAAGTATTAATGAGCAAATCAAGCCTGCAAATAAAAAATAATTGATCCGTTTTAGCCATAAGCCCCTTTCTAATTTTAGCTTTAATGCCAGAAGATAGGGCGAGAGGAGGACAGCAAAGCCCAGAGCAAAATAAGGGAAGGATGGCGTAAGATAAAATGCCCTTTGCTTTATGCTTACCAGGATAGGCAATGAGCAACTTAAAGCGATAGCGAGGAAAAAGAAGGCAAGATTTTTATTTTCTTTGGATAATGAGGCTGTTATTGTATCCCTAAAAAGCATAAATAGAATAATAAGTATTCCAATAATTATAGATATTTCATAAAATAATAATTCTTTCAGAACCCAAAAATGGCCCCAGGCCGATTCCACCGTTTCTCTTTTCCCTTCAATGGAGCCCAAGACCTGGGAGATGAAATACACAGAAAAAAATTGATGTGGCGCCGGGTTATAAATTATGAAAATGGTAGTTCCAAGTAAAGGAATTGACAATAAAAGATAGTCGTAGCAGATTTTTTTAAAGGACCGGCTTAGAAAAATAAAACTCCAAAAAGGAAAGGATAAAACACCCAGACCCGTCAGTCCTTTGGTAAAGAAAGCGAGTACGACGAAAACTCCGGCAAGGAAATACCACATTCTATTTTTCTCAGCGGAGATTACCATGAGCATACAATACACGGCTGCCAGATCGAACAGGCATAGGGTACATTCCAGAATATTGTTTCCAAAAGCCCAGGTAAAGCTATTGAAGGTGATCATGATGGCCCCTGCAAGAAGTCCGTATTGTTTTAAATTTTGATGGCCTGGATGATTTTTGAATACCAACTTCCAAATCATAACAGAAATCCATATTACCGCAGAAAAAATGATAAAGTCATAGATACGTTCAGTATAAATGCCGTTGCCTAATATCGTAAAAAAAAAGCCCTGCATTGGAAAAAAAAGTGGCGGCTGTTCATATGTGATTCCAAAATAATACGGATGCCAAAATGTTCCTGTGCCATCAGCAAAATTGCGCGCCTCGCTGGCATAGATCAAGCCATCGAAAAACATTCCATCCTGCATAAACCGGGTTACCATCAATAAAACCATGAACAGGATACAGAATAAATTAAAGGCCGACCGGAAGGAATTAATCATACCTATTTAATAAAGATCTCCAATACCTCATGAATAAGTTTATTGATTGTCTCTTCGGCCTCGCCCGAGAACTCATCTGTGACTCTATTTGCTAAAATCGCATTGAACGAAATCGCCTGGTGCCCAAGCACAGAAGCCAGCAGGTAGATCCCTGCGGTTTCCATCTCTATATTGGTGATGCGTTCATCTCCAAAGTTTATTTCTGAAAGGAAAGGAATCATGTGTGTTGTAAGCTTGCTATTGATTCTCAATACCCTTCCCTGTGGTGCATAAAAGCCAGGCATGGTCGCGGAGATCCCCCTGATAAAACGGGATGGCACTTTATCTAAAAGCAGTTCAGAGGCATTACTCAGATAAGGTACAATAGCAGTTTCAACCATAGTTGATAATTTATACAGGAAGGCATTGGTTTTGTCGATACAATTCCGGTTTTGTGGCGTTTGATAATAGGTGCCCAGGGCATCGAAACCCACGGCCCGTATGTTTACCAGGAAACTATTGACCGCAATATCATTTTGTATTGCACCACTTGTACCTATACGTAAAAAAGTTAAAGGGGTAAATACATCCTTCACCGTGAAGGTATTAAAATCAATATTATGAAGCGCATCGATTTCATTCAGAACGATATCAATATTGTCCGTTCCGATGCCCGTGCTAATTACTGATAACCTGAAACCATTCAAGCGGCCGGTATGGGTTACAAATTCCCGGGATTGCTTCCTGATTTCGACCTCATCAAAATATGAAGAGACCATCGAGACCCTGCCGGGATCGCCCACCAGGATAACCGTTTGGGCAATATCGCCGGGCAGGAGATGTAAATGATAAATGCTGCCGTCGGCATTTAAGATCAGGTCCGTTTTTTTTAGCGCCTCCATTTTCTTAATCCAGAATTATATTGCATTCCTTCCTATGCTGAATTTTTATTAAAACTATCACATTTTAAACACTAAATCATTTTCCTTGCTACGGACGGTAATTTTCATTTTTTCACTCCTTAAATATTTGGACATTTAAATTCAGAGTCAAATATTTAGTTTCAGCTAACATTAATAAAAATTATATTTTATTGTATCCCCTTTAACAATATATTACCTTTGCCACGCAAATTAACCTCATAAAGATGGATATAACAAAAAAGAATATGATGCTTGTGCCTACAGATTTTTCTGAAGTGGCAGACCTAGCATTAGAACATGCGATAATGATAGCGAAAACCTTTGACAATGATATCGCCTTGCTCGCTATTTATGATACGGACAATTTAATAACCTCTATTTTCTCTAAAAATGCTACGGAAGAAATGGTTGAAAAAAGTTTGGTAACCCGGCTCGAAGCAATTAAAATTGATGTTAAACAAAAGCATAATATTGATATAAAAACGGTGGTGCGTTCGGCATATAGTATTTATAAGACAATCGTGGAAACAGCTGAGGAGCTGGGATGCGACAGTATTGTGATGGGTACACACGGCGCCAGCGGGATGAAGAAAATCATGGGTAGCAACGCCCAAAGGGTAATAAGTCATTCGGAGGTGCCGGTGATTGTGATTAAGGACAAACATTTTGGTGATGGATATAAAAATATTGTATTTCCTATCGACCTCACATTTGAAACACGGCAGAAGGTAAAATGGGCCATTCACCTGGCTAAAAAATTTAATTCAACGATTCATATTCTATCCTTTCGTGAAGATGATGAATTCCTGGAGCATAAGATCAATGCCAATATCAATAAAGTAGAATCACAATTCAATGATGCCGGAGTAATCTACACCTCCTATTTCCTGAAAGACAAATCCGGGCTGGCCAAGGAAACCATCAACTATTCTGAAAATATAAAGGCAGACCTGATCATGATCATGACCCAGCAGGATGAATCATTCACCGAGTATATTATTGGAAGCTATGCCCAGCAAATTGTAAATAATTCGCCCATCCCGGTGATGGCTGTAACACCTACTACAAAAGGAATTACAGAGGTGGTGAGGGCTTTGTAAGCATGTGGTGAGGAGGCATACAAGTCTACAAAACTTCAAACCTCCCAAACTCAAACAAACCAGCCTTTTATCCTGTCTTTTACAAGGGCGCGCTCGTATTCTTTACCGGAAGGTTCTTTTTGCGAGCCGGTATACTTGTCTCCTAAATTAAGATAATGCTTAATAAATGTTGAACTTGATATTCCCCATTTACGGAAGAATTGTTTCCTGCCATCATTCCTTTTAACACGGCGTGTGGATTTCGACATGAAATGGTACACCCTGCTCTCTGAAACACCCATATAATCACGGATCCCGGCCTGCCAGAGCTTCATCATAAAATCAGGATCACTGTACATCCCCGGAGAAAATTCATTGCTCAGCCCTCCGATAAGCTGCCATATTTTTTTATCCAGCACTAATGGATACCATAATGAACCATTCCAGTTTGCGTGCGGTATGCCGGCATATGCCTCCAGGAAAAGTGATTCTTCAAAATCCGACGGATTGGTACCGTAATTATACGGAAAAATAACGCAGGGGTTGCTTTTGTCCTCACGTTCAATCATCGTTCCACTGATACACCAATATATCGAATCTCGTTGATTGATCTCATGAATTAAATATTCATCCCACCGCGGCGCTACATACATATCGTCATCTATCAATACAATGTATTTCGCTTTTGCCAAAGCGGAGGCTGCATTAAATCCAAAACAAACACCGGTATTTTCGAGGCTCGATGAATGTGAAATTTTTTGTTCCTCAAGCCACGATTTACTCTGGGCATCTGCCTCGTTAAGATGCACACAAATCTGGTGCGTAAACATGGAATTTTCACGGATACTTTTAATAAGCAGCTTCAAATGATCATAATTATTCCATGATGGAATTAGAATACTGAAAATGGCATTAGGATCAGATTCATATTCAAAAAACTCAATCGGGTGCCCGAGTTTGAATGCAGTCATGGAAATTGTATATTTTTACCGCAAAAATAAGGAATAATTATGGGCACAAATAAAGGAATGGATGAGGCAAAATTGATGGATACCAGCGAAGGTATTGTATTATTTCATCCACAAATTCCATCTACAGCAATTGAAGCCGTTTCAAAAGTATTATCGGGCAGATGGATTGGCCAGGGACCATTGGTAGAATCATTTGAAAATAAGTTTGAACAATTATACGGTGATAAAAATAAGGCGCTTGCCGTAGGTTCGGGAACCGATGCATTACACCTGGCCTATTTACTGGCTGGATTGAAAGAAGGTGATGAAGTGATAAGTCCGGTTTTTACCTGTACAGCTACTAATATTCCTTTTCTATATATGGGGGTGAAGATTTTGTTTGCGGATGTGGATCCGGAAACAATGAATATCAATATGGCTCATGTAAAGGAATTGATCAGTGAGAAAACCAAGGCCATTGTTTGCGTTCATTACGGCGGTCTTCCCTGCGAGATGAATGAATTAAAAGCGCTGGG
>JBBRJE010000216.1:0-5598 GCA_038219845.1 Bacteroidia bacterium | reverse complement strand
TTTTTCTTTATCAGGATCTTAAAAATGTACTTCATTGCTTTAGTTTTAGTTCCAATGAATTATGGCAGAAATTTATCCTGGGAAGAATAGAAAGCAAAATTTATCCTACCGACCTGTACGGGAATAATCAAAACCAATTCTTTTTTAATACCGACAATCAGATCTATGCTATTGACAATGCCGGGAAGGATTTAAGCAATTTCCCAAAGCAAATAAATAATGAGTCTGGTCATGGGATGTATTTATTTTATATGGGGGATAAGTATGAATATTTTTTTGTTGATGATAATATGATTTATGGCTATGATGCCGGCGGCGCTTCAATGGAAGACTGGAGGCCGAGGGAATCCCCTGTTCCGATACATAAAGAATTAATGCAATATAAAAAGCGTAATAAGAATTATATCATAGGTATCAACCGAAATGGTGAAGTGATCATCTGGAACAGGTTCGGTAAAAGGGTGGAGCGTGACCTTGATTTTGGAATGCCGTTAGCCACAAATTTCTCTATCACTCCTGCGATCAACAAAAATTACCGTCCCGAGCTTATTGCTGTGAACAATGAAGGGGAGATATTAAGCCTGACCCTGGATTCATTACAAAGAAAAATGTATAAAATAAAGTTGGCGATGAACACACACCATTTTATCATTCAAACTACCGATAGCGCTTTCCAGAAAATAGCTTATCAATACAAGGATAAACTGCTATTGTTTGATCGTAATTCACAACTTACCGATACTGTGAAGCTTGCAAAAAACTATGTCTTGCAAAAGGTTTTCGATATTGATGAAAAGCAGTCATTCCTCAGCGTCAGCGATGGCCATTTCTCCCGGATCATTTCTTCTCATAAGCGAATCGTCGCCGATAAAATCGAAGGTGAAATTATCGATATCGTAGCTGATGAGCTTCCGAACCAATATTTTGTTCTTACTTTTGATCAATTAAAAAGAGTTAATTTGTATAAGTTTTCCCTATAATATTTGGATTCCCAAGGCGATGGGCTTAAATTCGCTATCACCTCAAAAAATCAAAAAATTATTTCATGAAATCATATAAGAAAGTTGTTGTCATCGCTTCCGGAATTATTATTGGATTAAGCGGCTCGGCATTTATAGCAGACCAGTACTTCGAAATAAGTAAGAATCTCGATATATTTTCTACCGCTTATAAAGAAGTAAACACCTATTATGTGGATGAGATCGAACCCGGAAAATTAGTGCGCAGCGGAATCGACGGCATGCTCAATTCCCTTGATCCTTATACCAATTTTTACAGCGAGGCAGAAGTGGAAGATGCAAGGTTTCTTACAACGGGTGAATATGGAGGCATCGGTGCTTCTGTGGCACAGCATGGCGAATATGTGATGATCACCGAACCTTATGAAGGTGCTCCTGCACAAAAGGAAGACCTGAGAAGCGGTGATATAATTCTGGAAGTGGATGGCAAATCAACCCGTAACAAAAACAGTGCGGAGATCAGCAAGATGTTGAAAGGGCAGGCTGGCACAGAGATAACTCTGAAAATAAAACGCGATGAGGATATATTGATTAAAAAGCTGAAGCGTGATGATATTAAATTAAAAAACGTTCCATTTTATGGCATTATAGGCGATGATATCGCCTATATCAAACAAACGGGATTTACCAATGATGCAGGAAAAGAAGTGCATGATGCGCTCGAAGAATTGAAAAAAAGCGGAAAAATTAAAGGAGTGATCCTGGATTTAAGAGGTAATCCGGGCGGCTTATTGCATGAAGCGGTGAATGTAGTCAACTGCTTTGTCGACCGCGGCCAGCTGGTAGTGAATACACGTGGGAAGGTGAAAGAATGGGATAAAGAATACCGCACTTTAAATGCTGGGCTTGATATGGAAATCCCATTGGCGGTTTTAACCAACAGGGGATCGGCTTCGGCTTCTGAGATCGTTGCAGGCACGCTTCAGGACCTTGACAGGGCAGTTATTATCGGACAGCGGAGCTTTGGAAAGGGATTGGTTCAAAATACCAGGCCGCTTACTTATAATACCCAAATGAAAATTACCATTGCCAAGTACTATACGCCCAGCGGCAGATGCATACAGGCCCTTGATTACACGCATAGAAATGAAGACGGCAGCGTGGGTAAAGTGCCCGATTCATTAACGCATGCTTTTAAAACCAAAGCGGGAAGAACAGTGAAAGATGGTGGGGGAATAAAACCCGATGTTGAAGTGAATGTGATGAAGCTGAGCAATATTGCCAAAAGCCTTTATGAGAAGAATATAATTTTTGAATTTGCAAATAAATACCGCAATACCCATGCTACCATTCTTCCTACCAGCCAGTATAAGCTAAGTGAGGCGGAATGGCAGGATTTCCAGCAATTCATTTCTAATAAGGATTACCAGTATATCACTGAAACCGAGAAGCAATTGGATGATATGCGGGAGAAAGCCGAGCAGGAGAAATATTTTGAAGCCATCAAAAATGATTATGAAGATATGAAAAAGAAATTATCTCATGATAAAAAAGCAGACCTGGATAATGCCAGAACTGAGATTACGGAGCTCCTCGAATTAGAAATTACCAAAAGGTACTATTATCAGAAAGCCAGCATTGAAAGTACTTTCGATGATGATACTGATATTAAAACAGCGCTTGATGTACTGCATAATGATGCCACCTATAAAGGACTGCTTAAAGCCAAATAAGGAATTTGCCGGATAGCATTTTCAAGAAGCAATATTCTTGTAACCCAATAGAGACATTGGTGAATCCAGCGGCCCGGTAAGAATCCGGAATTTAAATGGTCAGGGACTTAAAAGAAAAATAAAAGCAAAATCTAAATTATTTCACGGGCGCGAACTTTGGAAACTTTACTTTAATTAATTCAAAGGAGGTAAAAAAGACGCCGCTAAAAAAAAGATCGCTGATTACGGAGCTGCGGAAAAATTTCAGAGCACCGGTATAATTGATCACCAGACCTTCCCAATCCTGCGAATAGAAGGCAGAACCATACCAGCATGCAAAATTGGTGATAATAAAGAACATTAAAGAGGAGGAGAGCGTCACCAGAATAACACGAAGCACTTTTACCTTATTATGAAGATTGAATCCTGCAATAATGATTAGAAGGTAGGAAATATATACAGCGCCCATTTCAATGGCCCGGCCACCACCAATGACTAAATCGCTAAGAAGCAGTATCGCAGCAGGGAATACGAAGGCCATCCAACGGCGTGTGAAATAAGCGCTGCCCATCAAACATAAGGCCAGCACCGGGGCGAAATTATCGGGTAAAATATGGCCAATGCGTATAACTGCAACCAGGGCTATTATACCAATTAAGGTAATTGAAGCGTAATTAATTTTATTCATATATACCTGCGAATTTAAATGAATGTAAGGGAAATAAAAAAAAATAATGACCGGGCTTAAATTCCCGACATCTTGAATAAAGCACCCTCCTTTAAAGAATAGTCGGATGCAAAAAGTTTTTCTATAGCAAAGCTGCGTAAAACATAATCAATCATCATAAAACTCATGACGATCATCTCTCCCCGGTAGGGAATCAGGCCTTTGAAATCCATCCTGTCCTGATTCGTTGATTTCAGAAGCAATTCATGGATAGAATGAAAATCATCGATGGATACTGCGCAGTTTGTGGTGAAATGTAACTTTTTATCCAAGTTCTTTTCAATCATCTCTACCAGGCTTTCGAAGGAGCCCGCGGAACCCACAAGGGTGAGCACGGGAAACTCATGAATTGCATTTTTCAACGGGAGCAATTCAAAGTCAAGATATTTCATCAGTGCCTGCTGCTCTTCCATGGAAATAGGATCGGTAGTATGATACATTTCCAGCAAACGGGCGGCACCCAATAGGAAGCTGTGCTTCCAGAATATCTGGTTTTTATTGGCGATGATAAATTCCACGCTGCCACCGCCAATATCCATCACTAATACTTTTTCATCGGTTAAAGTAATGGTATGCCGTACCCCGTTAAATATAAGCTCGGCCTCTTCCTCGCCACTGATTACATTGATCTCTATACCTGTTTCAAGTTTTACAGCATCTGTAAATTCTTTACCATTATCAGCACCACGTATGGCAGAAGTAGCATAAGCAAATATTTTGGTCGAGCCAAATTCTTCAATCCTGGCTTTGAATAAATGAAGCGCATTTATTCCACGTTCGAAAGCCGCAGGTGTAATAGTACGGTTATTGATGCCTCCTTCTCCCAGTTTAACAGGGATCTGAAGTTTAAAAAGCTCCTCAACCTCATTGGTACCCTTTACTTTGGCCAATAATAAATGAAAAGTATTTGTACCCAGGTCAATAACAGCTAATGGCAAGAATTATTTGGATTAATATTATGTAAACAAAAATATAAAACAGAGAGCCTCGTAATTTTTCATTATCAGATCTAATGATTACTTATTTCCCTTATTATAATCGGCGAGGAATTTCTCCAAACCAATATCTGTCAGCGGATGTTTTAATAAGGCAAGTATAGAATCAAGGGGGCTGGTGATTACATCTGCACCGGCTTCTGCGCATTTCACTATATGAACCGGATTACGGATAGAGGCTGCCAGAACCTGCGTATCATAACCCTGGATATTATAAATATGAACAATTTGTTCAATCAGCTGAATGCCGTCGTAGCTTATATCATCGAGCCTTCCCAGGAAAGGCGAGATATAAGTGGCTCCCGCTTTGGCTGCCAGGATGGCCTGGCCTGCACTAAACACCAAGGTACAATTGGTTTTTATTCCTTTACCGGTAAAATATTTAATAGCTTTAATTCCTTCCTTTATCATGGGCACTTTCACCACAATATTTTTATGAAGCGCGGCCAGCATTTCACCTTCACGAACAATACCTTCAAAATCGGTGCTTATCACTTCTGCGCTCACATCACCATCAACCATATTACAAATGGCAATATACAAGTTGGTAATATTATCCGCCCCGGTGATTCCTTCTTTGGCCATGAGGCTTGGGTTGGTAGTAACGCCATCCAGGATACCCAGGTCATTGGCTTCTTTTATTTGGTTCAGGTTTGCCGTATCGATAAAAAACTTCATAGTAAAGTCAGGATTTAAAAACGCGAAATTCAATTATTTTAGGGGTATGCGAATAAGAAGTTATTCACAGATTAAAAATAGTTCAGCCGTTTGAGAAAGGTTGATTCCAGGCTGCGTTCGTTATTTTCAGAGAGACCGGAATCACGTTAAATATCTATGCATCTGATACTAAAGCGCTCCGGCCCCGGTTATTCTAATTTTGAGAAAATTGAACTCTTGACTTTGCTATTTGATAATATGAGCGTCTTTCCGTTGCTTAACACCCAATAATATGGTATTTCAGCATCGTTTTTAGCGTAAGAGATCGTTTCATTCATTGGCTGTGTGAAATCTATCTTTACATAACCCTTATAAGTTATAAGAAGATAATTTTCATTCTCCGACTTCTGTAAATAACCACCGCGACCAAAATCTTTAAACGTATTTATATTATCAAAATTATAATCTAAAAGCGTAGATCCTAGGAGCGCCCCGTTTGCGTCAAGGCTCAACGCTATACCAGGGCCGTAATCAACCACATCTTCATC
>JBBRJE010000215.1:0-5623 GCA_038219845.1 Bacteroidia bacterium | reverse complement strand
ATCTGAAAACGGAGCAAAAGTATTTTGCCGAATAAGAAGTTATATCTCCACGATCCGTAAACAGGGCCACAGCGTATTAGATGCCATTCAATTGGCAGTCAATAAAAAACCTGTAATCGTTTGGCAGGCCTGAACAGTAACATAAATACTTAACATCATTGAATCTTAAATTGAAATAATCATTTAATTATTCGATTTAATTATCTTATATTTGAACGGTATTAGAACTACCAAAAATATTTACTGAAACATATAATTCACACACAATGATCAAATCAATTTTACTTTCACTTACCTTTTTACTTGTATTTTCCATTTCCAAGGGTCAAACCACGGCGATGAATTTTAATAAGATGGATTGCAGCGGAGCAGTACATAATTTATTTGCCGACCTCGATGCCGGTAATGCTGTGATCATAGAATTCTATATGCCAAGCTGCGGCTCATGCCCGCCACCGGCAAAAAAAATGCAAACGATGGCCAATAATATTATGCGCACCTATCCCGGTAAAGTAAAAGCCTATGCTTTCCCTTTTAATAATACCACCACCTGCTCTTATTCCGCCAGCTGGACCAGCGGCAATGGCTTGCCTTTATTTATGCCAATGGATAGCGGTGCAGCCCAGGTAAGCTATTATGGGGGCTTCGGCATGCCTACCGTGGTGCTTGTAGGCGGTGCGAATCATAAAATTTTATTTTCTACATTAAGCTTTTCAACAGGCGATACCACCATTATGCGTGATAAGATCCTGGGATTGTTTACCGGAACCGGAATTAATGCGATGCCCGAAAATGCTCCTGCTTTTTCTATTTATCCTAATCCTGCCAACGGAAATGCAACCATTAATATCAATGTGAATGGTGCTTCCAATGTTATGGTTGATATAACCGATATGACTGGAAAACAAGCAGCTGTCATTATCAACGAAAAACAATCTGGAATAATCACCAAAGAATTCAGCACCTCATCTTTGCCAAATGGGATTTATTTTGTTCGTATGATTGCGGATGGAAAAACAACCACACAAAAGCTCAATATTATTCATTAAGTATCTCGTCCGAATGAATGGGCGGATGGAGACTGGGTTGATAAGATACCAATGCTATAATGATATTGAGTGGCTTGAATCTTAAAGCTTCACCTTTCCAGATGGATTATATTTGTAACGGTGTTTAATCGGAATAAAATTCTTAATTGCCGGAAAATATTTTTACCCGTCAAAATGCGCCAATTCTTTTCTTCTCTTTTCCTTTTCTCCATCCTTTTCGCAAAGGCACAAAGCCCGCTCTATATCCCTACCCTGCTCACAGGCATCACTTTCAACCTGAAGGTGCAAAATGGTTCACAAATTTTCTTTGACAATATTCCTACACCTACCTATGGCATCAATGGCCCATGGATGTGTCCGACCTTGATGGTAAATAAGGGCGATAGCATCCGGTTAAATGTAACCAATAATTTAAATGTAAGAACCACGATCCATTGGCATGGCTTGCATATTGCGGCCAAAAATGATGGAGGCCCACACCAAATAATCCTGCCCTCCATGCTTTGGAGCCCGTCGTTCAAAGTACGGAATAATGCTGCTACCTATTGGTACCATCCTCATGGAGCGGGACAAACTGAGCAGCAAATTTCCAAAGGACTGGCAGGCCTCATCATTGTAAAAGACAGCGCGGAAGCGAGCTTGAACCTCCCCCGCAATTATGGGGTGGATGATATCCCGGTGATCATTCAAAGCAAAGCCTTTGATGCATTGAAACAGGTAGCCATAGCTACCGATATGGATACCGCATTATTTATCAATGGCACCCTGAATCCTTACCTAAACCTCCCGGCACAAGTGATCCGCTTCCGATTGCTAAATGCCAGCAGCCTGCGTTCTTATAATATCGGTTTCAGCGACTCCCGGGTCTTCTACCAGCTAGGCACCGATGGCGGCCTGCTCGATACTCCGATAGCGAGGACCCGGCTAATTATCTCCCCCGGGGAACGGGCAGAAATTTTGGTGAATTTTTCGGGGATGATGGGGCAAACTATTAATCTGGAAAATTTTGGAACCGAATTACCCTCGGGCATTTACGGTACAAAAAATTTAGGGATGGGTGCAGATACCATACCTGAATACAAAGCCAATTTTTTAAACGGCGCTGATTTCAAGCTGTTGAAGCTGGTAATCGGTGCCGCCCTTACAGGAGCCATCACCAACATTCCCTCAACATTAATTCCGTTGGGATCATATTCCCCATCATCTGCAACCAGGCAGCGCAGCATCGTGATGGATACCATCAGGCTGATTGCCTTCGACCCGCCCAACAGGGCGGAAGGTCCATTTGGGATGAATAACAGGAGCTTTGATATTGATAGCATCAACGAGGTCGTTTATCTCAATAGCACTGAAATATGGACCCTGGTGAATAAGACATTGGTAGCCCACCCTTTTCATATTCATGATGTTCAATTTAATATTTTAAATCAGGGCGGGAATGCCCTCTCACGCAGCAATAAAGGATGGAAAGATGTGGTATTGGTGCTGCCCGGCGACAGTGTGAAATTCATCACCAGGTTTGCCGATTTTGCTGATGATATGGTTCCTTATATGTTTCATTGTCACTTGCTTCATCATGAGGATGATGGCATGATGGGTTCATTTAAGGTGATTAACGCAGCGGGCATTGGAATTTACGGAGCAGCACATACTAAATTTGAGATCTTCCCTAATCCTGTTAATAATTTTTTAACAGTGAGAATAGAAAATACAAATAATGATTCCAGTGAAAGTAATACCCGGATTTGTATCCTGAATCTACTCGGTGAAACGGTAATAAATCAAAGCGCCTATCAGTCTTTTAATATCGTCGACCTTTCCGGTCTGAGCAAAGGAATTTATCTTGTTAAAATTGCTTCCGGAAAAACATCCTTCATTAAAAAAATTATCCTGGAATGAGAAAAATATTTTTCCCCTTTCTTTCCATATTACTGTTGGGCGGTGCCGCTGAAGCCCAGAAAATTACCTGGTCGGAAGATATAGCCTGTATCGTTTATACGCATTGCACCCGTTGTCATAATAATACCAATAGTATCGCGGCCATTCCCTTCACTAATTATGATGAGGCCTGGACACACCGGCTGGCAATAAAATATTATGTTGAAAATAAGCTGATGCCTCCCTACCAGCCCGGGACAGAGAACAGGCATTATATCTATGAGAAAAATCTCAGCCAGAAGGAGATTGATCTGATCACGGCCTGGGTGAATCAGGGAGCCATTAAAGGAGATACGACCCTGGCACCACCACCGCCGCCAATATTGCCTTTGATAAGTAAAATCGCATCACCGGACTTCTCGCAAAGGATACCGGTTTACACCATTCCTAATATTATGGATTTCCAATACCATTGTTTTGTATTGCCGGGAACTTATAATGTAGATAAGAAAATTTCCCAAATTGAAATTCTACCTTCAAATTTATCAGCCATCTACAATGTTTTTTTGTATTCAGACACCTCTTCTATTCCTATTACTTTAGATGCGGCAGACCCCGGCAATGGCTATGAAAATTATTCTGGTATTGGCAGCCCTACGGCTAAACTATTATATGGATGGGTAAATGGAAATCCCTTATACCAAACCCCACCCAATATTTCGCTCACGCTGGAAGCGAAATCCCATCTGGTGATCCGTATTTTATTTGCCGAAGATGCGGCGAATAAAAAGGATTCAACAATGGTAAATTTGAAATTCAACAATTCAACCAGCTCGCGCACCGCAGCTATTGCAAGCTTCTTAACGCATACCAATAATCTAAAAAATCCGCCTTTTATTATTCCTGCCGACAGTATCATCACTTTTTATGAACAGACGACACTTACTTCAGATATTACTCTTTTAGGCGTTTCACACTGGGCGCATAAGCTATGCACAAAAATGAATTGCTATGCCGTAACGCCCGCCAATGATACTTTGCCCCTGTTACAGATCGATGATCATGAACACCTCTGGTCGCAGGGATTTTACTATTTCGATAAGCTGATAAAAATTCCGGCGGGAACAAAATTATATGGGGAAGCAGAATATGACAATACCGGCTTTAACAATAATAATCCTTTTTCACCACCGCATAATATTATGGCGGGCATGACGGATACTTCGGAACAAATGATTTTTTCATTTTCTTATTTACCCTATTTGGCCAATGATGAAAATATATTGGCAGATACCGTTATTCATCAAACCCATTATTTAAATTGCAGCCCTGCACATAATACAACGGGCATTCAAAAATATACCGGCACTGAGATCGATTGGAAACTTTTTCCTAATCCCTCCACCGGCGTACTTTACAGCACTACCGCGGATGACAAAAAATACATGCTGAAAATATTCAATGCACTGGGCGAAGTGCTCTATAGCGAAGAATCAAAAACAGGTATGATTATTCCATTGACAGATTACCCGAAAGGAATTTACCTGGTGGCATTAATTCCAATGGTACCAGATAACGGGGACCATGCACTTCTTAAAAAAATAATTAAAGAATGAAGAAAAAAATAGAAAGAAGCCTGGGATTCTCGCTGGGAAGCGGCACCAGCTCCTTACCTACGATGTATTTTATTAACGACAGCACCGGCTTACTGGCAGGCAGCGATGGCTCCTTTGCTTACCGCGGCAAGATCGCGCGTACCACCAATGGCGGCCGGAGCTGGAGCTTCCTAAATCTAACAACCAATTCGGTAATTAATGCGATTCATTTTCCAACAGAGGACACAGGCTATATTATAACACGAAGTGGGAATATTTACCGAAGCATTAATAAAGGTTTATCATGGGATAGCTTGATCAAATTAGGCACCGGTACAATCAGTGATATATTTTTTATTAATGGTACAACCGGCATTGTAATTTCCGGATCTAAAATTTTTAATACAATGAATGCCGGTATTGCATGGTATAATGAGAACCCGGGTACCACACATAATTTAAATAGCCTGTTTTTAAACGGCTCGGGATATATTGCAGGCGATAGCGGTACCATACTGAAATCCACCAATATCGCTGCCAATGGCCTTAACGATGCGTATAATAAAATAAATTTTAAAGTCTACCCTAATCCGGCCAATGACAATTTATTTATCAGCGGGTTTAACAAAGAACAAACCAGGGAAATAAAAATTACGAATGAACTGGGTGAGATTATGCTTCAGCAGACATTAGGCCCTACCGTAAATTGAAGTTTGGATATCTCCTTTTTACCGAAGTGAATTTATTTTATCCTGATCGTTACGGAGAAGCAGGTATCATGTCAAAAATTCATAAGGAAATAATTTATATTTCGATCCTTTAGTTTTTTCCTTCCATAGCCTGATTAGATAGTTAAACAAATAAAACAATAGAAAAAACAGTAGTAATTGTTCTTTGTTATCAGCACAACTAATTTCGTAAAAGAAACTATCATTATTTAAAAATGACAAAATCCTATTTTTAAAATTTGGTTATCTGCTTTATTCTACTTAATGTTGATTAATAAATAATCCAATCTGATGAAAAAATAAAAAACCAGTACCCCGCCATTAACCTTGCAGACGTTGTTTTGGCTTGTAAGAGTGGTATTGAGAGACATAG
>JBBRJE010000214.1:0-5629 GCA_038219845.1 Bacteroidia bacterium | reverse complement strand
CATGAAAATCAAATCCAAAACTTATATAAGAATTTAATTCTTATATGCATGCTTCAAGATGAGCATATTCTGAGGATTCGGATGCATGTCTCCAATATTATTTTGAATGAGACGAAATGTTTTATCATAGAATAAGCTTACCACCGGCGCCTTGCTTATAATAATTTTTTCCATCCGGGCATAGTCAATATATTTCAGGCTATCATTGGTTTCGCTTACTGATCTCTCATATAATGAATCAAATTGAGCATCCTTAAAATGGGTATAATTGGGTCCGTCGGGACAAAAGTTTTTACTGTAAAAAACACCCAGGAAATTTTCCGGATCTGGGTAGTCGGCGATCCAGGAAGCACGGAAGAATAAGGCCTTCCCTTTATTCATCAAACCACGGTTGAAACTATTCTGATTCACTTCAATTTTTAAATCGATGCCGATCTTCGATAATTGGTTTTGGAGAAGCACCGCGATATCAAGATATTGCTGAATGGTATATAGCGGCAATATTGTTTTTTTATTATCTAATCCTGCCTTCTTCATATAATAATTTGCCGAATCCAGATTATAAGAATACCCTTGGACTTTAAACTGGTCCAGCAATGGAAAACCCAGCGGTGTAAAGCCCCGGCTGGCAGCCGTTCCGATATTATTGCGCAAGTAGCTCACCAGTTCGTTTCGGTTAATGGCAAAGCTCACTGCCTTCCTGAAATTGATATCGCTCACAGCGCTTGATTTCGCTAAGGAGGAAGTATCATCAGCCAGGAAGCCCAGGTATTCGGTATTTAAGTAAGGAACAGATTGCAAGGTGAATTTATCTTTATATTTCGGCTTAAGTGTACCGTCTTTATGTAATACTTCATCCTTGAAATTACTTTCCAGCCCGTTAAAAAAATCGAGCTCGCCTTTGGTGAAAGCTAAGAAGGCGGCGAGCTTATTATCAATGAAAGAGATGGAAACGGCATCCAGGTGCGGCAAGGGCTTGCCGAGGCTATCCTTCTCAAAATAATTCTTATTCTTATGAAGGATTAATTTCACACCTTCATCCCAAAGAAAAAAAGTAAAAGGGCCGGTGCCCACCGGGTGGTTACGGAAATCATTGCCCCAATGCAGCACGCTTTCGCGCGGCACCACGCAACAGTAGCTTTGGGTGAGCAGCCGAAGAAAAGGGGCATAAGGCTGTTTTAATTTGATGATGAACAGGCTATCGTTAGGGGCTTCAAAGCCGATACTATTTTTCTCTTTGTCCTTCATCACCATAGCCAATGCCCAGGCCCCGGGGGAGGCTAATTTTTTATCCGTCAGCCTTTCAAAACTATATTTAAAATCTTGTGCCGTAACAATTCTTCCTTTGCAATAATCATCATAATGAAACTGCACATCATTGCGCAGGTGGAAAGAGTAAATGGTTTGTGTTTCATCCAGCTCCCAGTACCGGGCAATGCATGGAAGCACTTCGAGCCTGTCGCCCATTTGCACCAGACCGTTAAATATTTGATTGACGAGCCAGGTATTGGGCTGTGTGCGGGCAAAGGCCGGATCCAGAGAGGTGAGCTGTCCATCCTCATTATAGCGGAAGACATTTTTATTATTATGCAGATCCATATTGCAGGAACAAATTATAAGCATAAGAATAAAAACCGGCGCTAAAAAAAGATTTACCTTGTATGCCTTAAACGGATGCATAGTGCGGGAAATATATTGGGTCTTCTGATTCACAAAATGAAAATCAAAAATATTATAAATCATTCATTAACATTTCTTTACTTTTAAACATCTTACTTTTGAAATTCACCAATGAAAAATTTAATTTTTGTTTTACTGGTTTTCTATTCCGTTATCATCTATGCCCAGGATGTTGAAGTTACCGTAGGTGATAGCGTTGAACTCCTGGCCCCGGCATATAAGACCAATTATAAGAATATCGATTACCTTGTAAAAACTCGTTGGGAAGATACCAGCACGGCCTGGCAATGGGAAACAGGAATAGATTTCTATCAGTATTTTTTCAGCAAAGGTGATATGGATGGGAAGCGATGCCCCACCACCTTTGAAGGCACTAAGGCACGTATCAGCGCAATACAGCATTATCCGGATACCACAGGCAATACGCCGGGCCGAACCGTATTTATGTGCACCCCCAACTGGAACAAGCGCGCCATGTTTTGGATCGAAGCGGAAGGAGCTTTAGAAGATGCGGAGATAAGGGTGATACACCGAAGAAAGAGGTGATGCTGAAAGAAATCTGATTTTTGTATTTACATCAAATAGAGATTTTCTTGATAAACACCTGAATTATTTGATTTCTTTAAATGAGATCTATATACAAGGTAACACTGATCTTTTTTTAATAAACAAATTGATCATTGTTTTCAACCTTCAATTTTTTTTAACCACTTAATTTCCAATTTCGTTTTGTTAAGATTAGGACCGCTAGGCGGTTGGTTTTAACATAGAGTACCCGGAGTTAAAAACACATCCCGCCACTTCGGGCGGGATGTATTTAATCTCTGTGTTCTCTGTGTTAAAATGCATTTCTTTCCGCGAAGCGGAAACCTGAACCGATTTTACATTAATAAATACTTAAATAAACGAAATTGAATTAATATCCATATTTCTCTTTCCATAATCTTTTCAGATTTTCACTCACTTCTTTTTCTCTAGGGTTATTGCCAGGCTGGTATAAGGTAGTGCCGGCCAGGGTTTCTGGTAGAAATTCGAGATCGCTGAAATTGTTTTCATAAGAATGGGCATATTTATATTCCTTCCCGTAATTCAATTCCTTCATCAGCTTCGTAGGGGCATTGCGCAAATACAAGGGCACTGACGCGTCTCCCGATTCTCTCACCAGGCTCAGCGCGTTCTCGATGGCCATATAGGCGCTATTGCTTTTGGGGGAGCATGCCATATAAATAGCGCCATGCGATAAAATTATTCTTGCTTCCGGCATCCCAATCGCGTGCACAGCGCTGAACACATTATTCGCCATCACCAGTGCTGTGGGATTGGCCATGCCAATATCTTCACTAGCCAGAATCAGCATCCTGCGGGCAATGAATAAAGGGTCCTCACCACCTTCCAGCATCCGCGCCAAATAATATACTGCCGCATTGGGGTCGCTGCCGCGCATAGATTTAATGAATGCAGATATTATATCATAATGCTGTTCACCGCTCTTATCATATAAGGCCATCTTCTGCTGCACAATTTTTTCCACCAGCTCGTTCGTGATATTCTTATCCGTTTGGCTATCCAAACTGCTAACAACGATTTCCAAAACATTCAATAGCTTTCTTGCATCGCCGCCGCTTAGTTTGAGCAAGGCTTCCCTTTCTTTGATTATTACCTTCTTCGACCGGAGCCAGGCATCGCGTTCAAAAGCCTGATCCAGCAGAAGCTCCAGGTCTTCACGGCTTAGATGCTGCAATACATATACCTGGCATCTCGATAATAAAGCAGCATTCACCTCGAAGGAAGGATTCTCGGTGGTGGCGCCTATTAATGTTACCGTACCCTTTTCCACTACCCCTAATAAGGCATCCTGCTGCGATTTATTAAAACGGTGAATTTCATCAATGAAAAGGATGGGGCGAACCTTGGAGGAGAAAAGATCATGCGATTTTGTTTTTTCAATCACCTCACGTATTTCTTTCACTCCCGAATTAATAGCGCTTAATCCAAAGAAAGGGCGCTGTAAAGTATTGGCAATAATATTGGCAAGGCTAGTTTTACCCACGCCCGGAGGCCCCCAAAATATCATGCTCATGATATTTCCACTTTCAATGGCATTGCGCAGCACCGCGCCCTTGCCTACCAGGTGCTGCTGACCGGCCACTTCATCGAGCTTCTGTGGGCGCATTCTTTCGGCTAATGGGACGTCTTGCATGATTGCAAAGATATAAATTTGACTTTGGGAGACTGGAGTACTTAGTGAATGTAAGGAGATATAATATATACTTTGGGTTAATGGAAATAAGTGAAATATGTAAATTAAAATAAAAATTGTGTAACATATGGAACCCTTGCACAGTTTAGTTTTGAACCATTAAAATTAAACAAATTTTTAATAATTAAATTAAGTCATGAGAGCATTTAAAAATATCATTATTTGTACCCTGGTGGTGGTCCTTATCGGATTCACAGAGGCAGGCTGCAAATTAAGTAAGACCCAGAAAGGCGCTGCAGTAGGTACTGCAGCCGGAGCGGGCATCGGCGCTGTCGTAGGACGGGCCTCAGGCAATACCGCTCTTGGAGCAATAATAGGAGCTGCAGTAGGCGGAGTAACGGGCGCTGTAATTGGTCATAAAATGGACCAGCAGGCAGAAGAAATTAAGAATACTATTCCCGGTGTGAAAGTGGAACGTGTAGGGGAAGGCATCATTGTAGAATTCAGCGATAAGATTTTATTTGGCTTTGATAAATCAGATCTGTCGGAAGGCTCTAAAGTGAACCTGGACAAATTGGTTACTGTACTAGGTAAATACCCAGATACGAATATTGAAATACAAGGTCATACCGACGATAAAGGAAGTGACTCTTATAATATGGATCTGTCGAAGCGCCGTGCTACATCCGTTTCAACCTATATCGCTAGTAAAGGTGTTTATTCCGGACGTATTAGCACCAAAGGCTATGGCGAAACAGCTCCAAAATATACCAATGATACTGAAGATAACCGCGCACAAAACCGCAGGGTGGAATTTTTAATATCAGCTAACGAGAAAATGAAGGCTGAAGCAAAAAAAGAAGCAGAGAAAAAATAATTTAAATTAATATTCATCAACATAGAAAAATCATCATCATGAAAAATAATATATTCCTTCCCGCAATTATACTTCTCTTTATCAGCCTGAGTTCGATGGCACAAACCACGGAACCGGTAAAGCCAATGATGGGTTCTTATAGCTTTGGTATATATGGAGGTGTAAATTTCCAGAATCTTAATGGCAGCGACATAAGTGGCACCAAGCTGAAAAACACAATGGTAACTAAATTCCACCTAGGTATCAATGAGCAAATACCGGTAGCACCTGATTTTTATGTTCAGATCGGATTACAATATATTGGCAAAGGTGACAAAGGCAATGTTCCTTATTATAATACAACGGAAAAAAGAGAGATAAGCTTGAATTATATAGAGCTTCCCATCAATTTTTTATATAAGCCGCTGGTTGGTAAAGGTCATTTCCTTTTAGGTTTCGGCCCTTATCTGGGATACGCATTCAGCGGTACTGCAAAATTTAGCGGCGACTCTTATACAGCCACACAAAACGTATTGTTTCAAAACAGCATTTCCACCAATAACCCCAACGACCTGGTTTATTTCAAGCACCTTGACGTAGGAGCGAATGCTTTTTTCGGATATGAATTCGCCAATAATTTAAATATAGTTTTCAATTCTCAATTGGGATTGGTTAATATAAATTCTAAAAACTCCGGTATCGCCAACAGCAAATTATCCGAAATGAACACAGGTTTCGGATTGAGCCTTGGATACAGGTTTTAATTACAATAAACAAAGTTTTTCTTAAATTTTGATAATAGGTTTCTAAGTGGTGGGGTGGGTGGGGGCAAACCAAAAATTGTTTTTTTTGTGAGACACAAAAAAACAAAAATACAGGTAAGCCATCAGCTT
>JBBRJE010000213.1:0-5650 GCA_038219845.1 Bacteroidia bacterium | reverse complement strand
TATTTTTAAAAAGTATTGCGATTACCCGGAGACTGTTGAATTGGGTAAGAAATGGATTGGCGGTAAGATGATATTGAAACCGGGAGAGAGCAACCTGGCTTCTAAAGAGATCCCGATAGAACAGCTATTCCATAAGGTGGTGATGATACGCGACCGTATGCGCACCCTGGAACAACGAATCAACGCCAATACGGCGCTCGACGATCAGGAAAAGGTGAACCTCCAGCAATATATCACCAGGTGCTACGGCTCATTAACCACGTTCAATGTATTATTTAAATTTGAACATGACCAGTTTTCGGGGGAGAAGATGAAAGAATTAAAGAATGAAAGAATGAAGGAATGAAAGAGTGAAGGAATGAAAGAGTGAAGGAGTGAAAGAGTGAAAGAATGAAAGAATGAAAGAGTGAAAGAATGAAAGAATGAATACCCAAGACTTTCCTGTATTCTCTTTATACCTTATACGTTATACCTTATACGTTATACCTTATACGTTATACGTTATACCTTATACCTTATACCTTATACGTTATACCTTATACCTTATACGTTTTACGTTATACGTTATACGTTATACGCATCACGCATTCGCATGCTCCATGATCGATATGATCTGCTTCGCTCCTTCCAGGTTATTGAAATGAGCGTGGAAAAAGTTACGGCGCATTTCAATGTCTTTTTCTGAGAATTCTTTATCAAATAAGTGCTCCAGCTCTGAGATCATAATTTGTGGCTCGTTGGCTTCCACGCATAAGGCTTTCAGGCCCGTGTTGAAGATCATAGGGGTGTTCACTACACAATGCCTGCCGGTAAACAGGGCGTTAATCAGCTTTAATTTTATTCCTGTGGCCTGGAAGGTAGGCAGCACATTTACCTGTGCTTCCCGGATCAGGTTATGGATCGTTTCGATAGAATTATTTTCGATAAGGCTTATATTTTTGTGCTTTCTAATAAGCTGCTTCAAAAGCACTGAAGGGTTATTGCCTGCGATCATGCAAGGCAAGGTGGTCTTGCTGAATACTTCATTGACAAGGAATAATGCTGCTTCATCATTTTCGCCTACTTCCAGGTTGCCGTGGTAGAGAATAAATTCTCCTTTGCCAGCTTTGGTTTCTACTTTTGTATTGGGATGAAAAGCAGGGAGGTATACTACATTATCAAATCTGGATTCAAGATAGCTCTTATCGTTGGGAGATATGGCGAGGATGCAATCGGCATGCTTCAGGGTATACTCGAAATTACTCAGCCGCCGGCTTTCCAGCTTGAAGAAATATTTCTTCGCCAGGTTACGCTCCACTTTGGCCAGGTTGGTATAATAATCATGCTCGATATTATGCATACGCACCATTTTAAAACGCTGCTCCAGGCCCGGGTTAACGAGGTGATGACAGGAATGAAGACCTTCAAAGAGGATGGGAAAATCGTCGAGCAGCAGGTTATTGAGCAGGCGCCGGGTATTACGTGTACGAACGATATAGGGTTTGGAACCGATATAAGGATTACTGAACCTTTCCCGCTTATAATAGTTCACGCTGGCGCAGATAGCATTCAGCTCACGGGCCTCCTCCCGTCCATATTTATAACAGTGAAGGTGCACCTTAATGCCCATCTCAAACAATGCTTTGATCTTATAATATACATCAATAACGCCCCCGTAGCTTGGCGGGAAGGGCACATCGAAGGATATGATATGGATCTGCTTATCGTAATTGGGCATAAAAATTCAATAGCTTTGCTTCCTCATTTTGCCAGCAAAAATATTTAGCCGCAAGTACGCAATTTTGTTTTAATTTATCATAAAGATTAGGGTCATTTAAGAGTCTATTAATGTCATTTATCAGTAAACCCACCTCGCAGCCGCTTAAAATGCTGATTTCAAACATTTCATTGATGGCCCTGTATTCGGGGAAATCATTGGTGATTGCAGGCAATGAGGCATGCATATAATCGAAGCATTTATTATTGAGCGAATAATAATAGCTCATTCCTGCATTTTCCGATACATTGATTCCGATGCTGGCCTGCCGGGTAAAAAATGGCAGGAGCTCGGGCGCAATCATTCCCTTAAAATCCACTTTGCCTTCCAGCCCAAGGTGCTTCACCTGGCTCCGCAGCGTTGCGGAGAGGTCGCCTTCCCCGAGGATCCATAAGACAGCATCGATTGCAGGCATCGCAGCGATCAGCTGTTCCAATCCGCGTGAGGCATTTAAAGCGCCCTGGTAAAGGAGTATACGCTTACTTAAATTATTTTCGATGACGGGTTTCTTATATACCGGTGCATTATAAATAACCTCGAATTTGGTATGGTATTTTTCCTCAAATAAGCGGGCCAAAGAAATATTAACTGTATATGCATTCTTAATCTTAGGAATTATATTTTTCTCTACCGCCTCCCAAAACCTTTGCACCCTTTTTCTTTTAATCACCTCCGGAACCTGGGTGAAATATTCGTGGGCGTCGTAAATAAATTTCAATCTTTTGATACGGCTAATAAAATATCCCGGTAATAAAGTATCCAGGTCGATGCTGCAAATAGCATCGGTGGGATGAAACAGCAGAAACAGGAAAAGCCGGATATTGTATTCCGCATAAAATAATTTGCCACGCAGAAAGAAACAATTCAGCCGTTTCTGCTTATAGGGACGGTTCGGCAAGGGCTGGCTGGCATGCCGCACGAGCTTCGATGAAATCAGCGGATTACCTATCTTTCTTCCCACAAGCAGGATTTCATAACCATGACTGGCCAAGGCGCCACATATCCTGAGCATGCGCTGATCATAGCTGAGATCGTTGGTTACTGTAAATATTATTTTCAATTTGGAATGGATAGAAGCCTGCCTACGGTATAGGAATCAGAACTTGTTGCTTGCATGAAATAATGCCTGTCCAATTATAAATTTTTTAACCTGATTTGAGCATTAGTATATTCCTTATCAATGGAAAGGCATTCATTATATGCCTGCCTGGCTCTGGCTTTATCACCGGTGCTTTCATAACAAAGGCCCAGGTTGTACCACGCCCCTATATTATCGGCATCCATTTTTGTCACCAGCTTAAATCCTTCAATGGCAGGGGCCCACTTTTTTTGTTCCATATTGATAAATGCAATATTAAAATAGGCGTTAACAAAGTTCTGATTAATTTCCAATATTCTTTTATAATCGGCGGCGGCACTGTCATAATTTTTCTGCATCTGGTAATGATAAGCGCGGTGGTAGAGCGCCTCCACACTTTTCGGTTGTATTTTCAATGCCGCATTAAAATATTCCATCGCGATTTTCGGCTTCGACTCATCATATAATTCACCCAGCTGAATATACGCATCAAAATAATTTGGATTGATCGCCAGGACTTGCTGAAACATGGCAATGGCCCTATCATTATGGTCTTGCAGGCTAAGCATCTCACGGTAATTAAGTCCCTTATAAAAAAAGCATTGTTCGCAGGCGGGCTTTAGCCGCAACGCCTGATCATAATTCTGCAAGGATTTGACATGCTCTTTCACGATATAGTACAGCTCGCCCAGCTTCATGCAGGCGCCATAATTATCTTTGTCGATCCGCAGGCTTCGCTCATAAGACAGGGCCGCGATCTTTGTTTTATTTACTGCAAAACAAATATTGCCCAATAAATAAAAATATTCTGATTTGGTGGTATCGAGGGTAGAAGCACGGTTGGCATCGGCGAGCGCTTTCATAAACAGCTGTTTCTTATAAAGATATTCACCCCGCTTAAAAAGCAAGCTGGCCTGGTTGCTATCCTCCTTTAATTCATCACACCAGATCATGTATTGCGCTGAATCCGCTGGTAAATTACCATATGTATTTTTTTTTCCGGGGAGGCGGCAGGAGCCGAGGACAATGATTAAAAGGATTAAAGATAAAATAAATTTCATAGGAAACGTGCGGCTTTAAATATTCATCAGGCTTTAACTTTTATTTTCGATAGGGTATTATTTGTTCTTCCATATAATATTACCATGGTAGTCGACATAACCTTGTGAACCGTTGCGCTTGGTAAAGAATGAATAGCCGTTATTAAAATCGGTAAGCGAAACAAAATTATAGTCATAGGTGATATTGCCTTTTTTATCGATGAAATAGGCCCTGCCATCGGGCGTATTAACCACTGCAAAGCCATAATAAAAATCGGAAGCATGACAGGCGGAATCCAGGGAGAATATTTTATTGCCCATAACATCAATAAAAAATTCTATCCCATTTTCTTTCACGCGCGCAATTTCTTCATGGAAATCGGAAGCCTCCTGGTATTTTGCAGGGATCAGGAAATCGCCATTGCCTCCAATATACCCGTAGAGCTTACGATGCAAGGGCTTTCTTAAGGTTTTATCCTCCAGCTCCACACATACCGAAGCCATCCTGTTGTTAAAGGCTGAGGCATGAATATATTTTTCGGGAATTACCTGCTGTCCCAGGGTATTAATATAGCCCCAACGCTGCATTGAATCCCTTCCCTGAGCCACTGCACATAAGCCTTCGTTAAAGGTGCCCACCATGCTGTATTGTGATTTTATCGCCTCCCTGAAATTCTTATTTATAAAACCCCAGCCATTCATCTTATTCACAGCTGCAAAGCCACCATAAAAGCTGCGGGCCTCGCTGCAGCTCACCGGGGGCAGGAAATTGCCGTTCTTATCCACATAACCCCAGCTGAGGTTAAGGGCATCGATAAAAAACCGCACAAGAGCAACACCGTTATTATAAGGATGTGCTTCCGTATAGTTCCAGTCGCCGTATAAGTTACCCTTGATATCGATAAAGCTGTATTTGTATTCGCCGTTCACGGTGACGGCAACAAGTCCGCGCTCCTCAGTGAAATTATATGCCAGATCATATTGATATGGGATGACCTGTTCGCCGGAGGTATCGATATAACCCCATTTACCATTTTCATTGACCACGGGCAATAAGATATTTGATTTTGAGAAAGCGAGGAAAGAGAGTAATAACAGTACCTGCAGGCTAAAATATTTTTTCATTTATATGCGACAAATATACATTAAGAAAAAAAATTTGAACGAAAATTTTTGTGAATGAACGTGAATCTGTATTTTCGCGACGGAGAGTTGGCAGAGTGGTCGATTGCGGCAGTCTTGAAAACTGTTGACCTTCACGGGTCCGCGGGTTCGAATCCCCCACTCTCCGCCTTTGTCATCCGAAGCCTTTTCGCTTTCGCTAAAGCTACAACGAATGAAAAGCGTAGGATGATTTTTCGATATTCGAGATTGGCTTCAGATGACTACGGCGGACACTGTCCGAGCAAGGTTATTCGAAGCCAATTTTAGTTTTAAAAGAAATAAAACTTATTTAAAATTATGTGGACAGTCTACATTCTAAAATGCTCTGACGAAACCTATTTTATAGGTTGTACTGGTAATAGTACTGAACGTTTATCCAGGCAACCTTGAATTTTTTTCGATTCATCATTTCATACGAACTCCGCAAACTCTTATTCTTTCTCTTACCATACAATGCGCTGAAATTATCAATATATCCATAAGCAGCATCCGTTTTATTGCTTCGTAACATCTGTACATTCACTGAAGGATATATTGTATACGTCGAATCATCACCATAAAATTTCACTGGCACTTTCAGCTTATTAAACTCTTTTGAAACGCAGGTCCATC
>JBBRJE010000212.1:0-5651 GCA_038219845.1 Bacteroidia bacterium | reverse complement strand
TTATTCTGAATGAGAATCCGTGAAGTTCTTTGACTGATATTTGGTGCATCATAACCCGACATTACGATGCCCTGCGCTACATTAACAAATGTATTGAAGTGTATATTTATATCCTGCACCACCGACCATGGAGCTGTGTTATTTTGATTCCGTGGGGTAAGTAATAATGCGAAACCAGATTGGGCATTAGGCCAGCAATTTTCGAAACGATTGCCTTCAACGAGCGCCCGTTGTGCATTTTTAAATTCAAGAAGATTTTTAATATCCCATAATTCGCTCATCCAGCTGAGTGGTTTGAAAAATAAATTGCAGCGAATTTCAATATCAGAAGCAACGGCATTGGGGATGGAGGGATCAGAACCTCCAAAAATTACATTCTCACCAGCGCCTTCAAGGTAATTATTAACGATTTTGATCGGACCGGTGGAGCTATAGCAAGCCAGGGCCTGGCTGTCGGCTCCATCTTCTTTACAATCGGAAATATAGCAATCGACCACCGAGATAAAAGCCCCATTCATTAATACCCCCCGACGGCTTCCCGCTGCCGGATCGCCATGAATATAACAACGATCGAATACCAGGTTATTCGGTTGTGTTCCTGCTGTGGTTTCTCCGTTTCCTATCATAATAATATTGTAAACATATTTCCCCGTCATGGGTTTGAATTCAATTCCTACAAAACGGTAATGATGACTATTTGCCACAGTATTTATTGTACCTCCGCTGCCGGCGTTCACCACCAGCTTTGGCATATTGACTGCGTCTGCAATGGCTATCCTTTTACATGGGGCAGGCAGGCTGAGATACGCCGAAGAACGGATATAAATCCAGCCGGTGCCGGTAGTTTTATTTGGTAACGTAAACGGCCCTGTAAAAGTTGTACCCGCTTGTAATTCTATAATATCGCCTAGCTTTGCAGCATTTAATGCAGTTTGAAATCCGGCAGTTGTTGTCACCTGGTATAATTGTCCGCCGGTTGGTGCATTGTACGCGGTTTGAATAAAAACCTGAGGCGCTATTGGATATACCGCTGCCTGAATTGCCTGGCTCGTGAATAAAATAAAAAATAAAATTACATTGAAAATACTAAGTATAAATTTGATCATAAAAAGAGGAATTAATTTTATCAAAGATAAGTTTTATTTTATCTCATCAATTTGATGTGGAACAATATCCTTAGCATTAATCAGATGCCTCATGAATCCTATAAAAGTATTAAAATATCATTTTGTCGTATCATGGAAATCCAGCTAATGCTGAGGATTTGGTATTCTATTTTGTCCTATAATTTATATTATGTTAAATAAAAGAATCATAAAATAAGCCGGTAGTTTTACTTTAACCCCGGCTTAATTTCTTAGTTCAGAAAATTAAATAATTACTTTTTATTTAAGGCGTCTATCTTCTTTTTTAATTCTACTGTTTTCACTTCATTGCCAAGCTGGGCATATGTAATTTTAAGATAATTTAATATCTCTGTGTCATCAGCTTTTAATGCATCTGCGGCTTCATAATATTTTAAGGCATTATTTAAAAGTTCATTGGCTTTTTTATCCAGCTCATCAAATTTCTTTTTTTGTTTTACATTATCTGTTCCTTCACGTTCATTGATAATCGGGACTGCTTTATTATAATAAAAAATCCCAAGTGTTATATTTGCCTCTACATCTGATGGATCTAATTCCACTGATTTTTTGTAGTCTGATTCCGCTTTATCTAAATAGTCGGTTCGCTTATCATTATTCTTAAAAAGTCCTTCATAGGTGTTACCACGGTAATAATAAAACTTGGCATTCGTAGGATCTCCTTCTATAGCTTTGGTAAGTTTCTCCACCAGCTTATCTCCCTGGTTGGTACGGCTAAATAAAAATAATTCTTCATTGATTAATTCCGGATTATCGGATTTCAACTCCCTGCCCTGCTCAATATATTTTATCGCAGTGGCGGTGTCAAATTGTTCCTGGTAGGCCTTGCTTAATATAATGTAAATATCAGGGTCGACATAATTTGCAGCCGCAAGCTTGCCCATATATTTATTCACCAGAGGATAATCTTTCTTATAATAGGCTACCAATCCCGCGTTCTTATTGATTGTATTTTCGGAGATCCCTGACTTTTTCATTTCTTCCTTTTTGTCGTAAGGGAAAACCGTAAGGATCAAATCGAAATTGCGTAAAGCTAAATTATAACCTGATTTAAGTTCTTGCTCGCTTTTATCTTTTGAATCGATTGCATTAATTGCTATATTATAAACTTCAGCGGAAACGGCTACGGCACCTTTAATTGCGTCTTTAGATTTTTTTTCATCCCCGGTCTTTAAGCAATTGATATAGGATTCAAGCGCTTTGTATGCCGCGTCTTTTTCTGATAGGCGCATAATGTATCCATTGGTCGTGGTATCAACGGCGATTCTAAAATAAATCTCGCCTCTGGTAAACCACATATTGGCATTATTTTTTGTCTCCTCATTTAGTGCAGCGGCATCTATTGCTTTTTTCGCTTCCTTCAGGTCATTGTCTCTTAAACTTATGATGGCCGTTGTTACATTCGATTTTTGAGCCCCGGCATATAAGCTTAAGGAGATAAGTGCGGAAAGTAAAATTTGTTTGAGTAATTTCATTTTATACGTGTTAGAAATGATTTTTGAATATTCAAATTAAAATCCAAAAAAGTAATCCGGCATTAAATTAACAGTTTTTACAGAGCGCTACCGGTTGCTTTTATTTATTGATTAATCAATCGGGTTTTCAGGTGCCGGGGTTGCATCAGTATCATTTACTGCGGTATTCTCATCCTCCGTTTCCTTGTTCCCCTCATAAATATTTGCATCTGTATTGATTTCCCCATTCTCGTTATTCAGGTCGCCCCCTTCGATTTCTTCAGCCGATTCTAAAACTGTCACCGAAGCAATCGCATCTTTATCCTGCAGGTTGATCAAACGCACGCCCTGGGTTGCTCTTCCCATCACCCGCATTTCTTTCACCGCGAGGCGTATGGTAATTCCTTTACGAGTCATGATCATCAAATCATCCACGTCCGATACATTCTTAATGGTAATCAGGCTTCCTGTTTTATCAGTGGTTTTTAAAGTGCTCACGCCTTTTCCTCCCCTGCCTGTGATACGGTAATCTTCGAGGTCGGTGCGCTTACCATAGCCATTTTCACTTACCACCAGGATGGTATCACTCTGCTCTTTGATCGCGATCATACCCACCACATAATCATTTTCATTTTCCAGCGTAACACCTTTCACACCGCTTGCTGTTCTTCCCATATCTCTTACCAGGCTTTCATTAAAGCGAATGGCTTTGCCCGACCGTTTGGCGATAATAAGTTCATCGGTGCCGGAGGTCAAACGTGCTTCAAGCAGCATGTCGCCATCGCGTATGGTTATAGCATTCACGCCATTGGTGCGTGGACGGGAATAATCTTCGAGCATGGTTTTTTTGATGATCCCATTTTTGGTGCACATCACCACGAAATTATTTTTTATATATTCATCATCAGTTAATTTTTTAACATTGATATAAGCTTTGATCTTATCATCAGCAGGGATATTCACCATGTTTTGGATGGCTCTTCCCTTGCTGTTCTTCTCCCCTTCAGGTATTTCATAAACTTTGAGCCAGAAGCAGCGCCCCTGTTCGGTAAATAAAAGAAGATAATTATGCGTGCTTGCCACAAACAGATATTCCACAAAATCCTCATTGCGGTTGGCCACACCTTTGCTTCCACGGCCTCCACGGGTTTGGGTGCGGTATTCATTAACACTGGTGCGTTTCACATAACCCAGGTGTGAAATGGTGATTACCACCGACTCATCTGCAATCAGGTCTTCAATATCTAAGTCGTCGGCAGTATACTCAATATGTGAACGACGGGCATCACCGAATCGTGTTTTGATATCGGTCAATTCATCTTTAATGATTTGCATTCTTAAATTCTCATCTGCCAGTATTGCATTCAGATGATCTATCAAGAGCATCAGTTCTGCATATTCAGCACGAAGCTTTTCGATCTCTAAACCGGTTAATACACGCAAACGCATATCAAGTATCGCTTTAGATTGAACTTCGCTTAGCTGGAATCGTGCGATCAATTGGTCTTTGGCATCATCGGGAGTTTTGGATTCACGAATAATTTTAATCACCTCATCCAGGTTATCCACGGCAATGATCAGTCCCACTAAAATATGCGCCCGTTTCTGGGCTTCATCCAATTCATATTGGGTGCGTCGTTTCACCACTTCATGCCTGTGCTCAACAAAATAATGGATAAGCTCTTTCAGGTTAAGAAGCATTGGCCGGCCATTTACCAGGGCTATATTATTAACGCTGAAGGAGGTTTGAAGCTCGGTATATTTGAAGAGCTTATTTAAAACAATATTGGCGATGGCATCTTTCTTAAGGTCGAATACGATACGCATCCCATCCCTGTCGCTTTCATCGCGTGCGGCATGCAAGCCATCGATAATTTTTTCTGAAACCAGGTTATCTACCTTGCTTAGCAGGGTGGCTGGATTTACCTGGTAAGGCACTTCGGTGATTATGATCTGCTCTTTCCCGTTGGGTGCTATCTCGAAATTCGTTTTGGCCCGCATCACAATCCTTCCTTTGCCCGTTTCGAAAGCTTTTTTCACTCCTTCATATCCAAAAATAATTGCGCCGGTGGGAAAATCCGGAGCTTTGATATGCTTCATTAATTCGTCAATGGTAATATCTTTATTATCGATATAGGCCATCACCCCGTCGCATACTTCCGACAAATTATGGGGAGCCATATTCGTAGCCATTCCAACAGCGATACCACTGGCGCCATTAACCAATAAATTTGGAACCTTAGAAGGCAGCACGGTAGGTTCGGTAAGACTATCATCAAAATTCGGGCGGAAGTCAACAGTGTTTTTCTCCAGATCAACAAGCATCTCTTCCGCAATCTTACGCATTCGTACCTCGGTATAACGCATCGCTGCCGGAGGGTCGTCGTCGATGCTTCCAAAGTTACCCTGGCCATCCACAAAAGGGTAACGCACGCTCCAGCTCTGGGCCAGCCTCACCATCGTGTCATATACTGAGGCGTCGCCATGTGGATGGTATTTTCCCAATACTTCCCCAACGATACGGGCTGACTTTTTATATGGCTTATTGGATGCCATTCCCAATTCGCTCATGCCGTACAATACGCGGCGGTGTACAGGTTTTAAACCATCGCGCACATCAGGCAGCGCACGGGAAACAATAACGGACATCGAATAATCGATATACGCTGTTTTCATTTCATCTTCAATGTTGATCTGGATAATCCTATCTTCTGACATACTTTAGTTCCTCCTTTTCCTTCGTTTATTAAACCGGGAAAATGAGGTTTTAATTAAAATTTAATTTGGAATTTATTGGCTATTTATAAAAGGATCAAAAGTACTCATTTTATTGCGATTTAAGGCTAAAAGATACCAACAATTATTGGGTGTAATTTGGCTTTGGAACAGCATTAAAACCGAGCCATTTAATTAAGCGTAAACAGCTTTCTTATTTCTTATAGCATGATCTGTGCAAGCAGGTAATCGCTGAATAATATCAGTTCGCAGCTGTATACTACCGCCCTGGTGCTTGCCTGCCCTACTTCTCTTGCTCCGCCTGTAACCTGATACC
>JBBRJE010000211.1:0-5661 GCA_038219845.1 Bacteroidia bacterium | reverse complement strand
GTGGTGTTAAAAGTCTTGTATGCCACCCGGCACAAATGACCCATAAATCCATTCCCCGCGACAAACGCCTGCAATCGGGTGTTGTGGATTCATTGATCCGACTCTCATGCGGGATTGAAGATGCGGAGGACCTGGTTGAGGATGTGAAGCAGGCCTTAACGAAGATCCTTATCAAACAGACATTAAGCATTAATAAATTTATATCATGACGAATTCAAAAAAATTAACCATAGGCCTTTTTGGATTTGGGGTAGTAGGAGAGGGCATATATAAAGTATTGCAACAAACACCCACCTTAAATGCATCGATTAAAAAAATATGCATTAAACATCCAGATAAAATAAGAGATGCTCCTGCATCACTTTTCACTACCGATGCTGCTGAATTACTTTACGATGATGAGATAAATGTTATTGTGGAATTGATAGATGATGCCGCTGCCGCATTCAATATTGTGAGTGCCGCATTAAAAAGTGGTAAAGCCGTAGTAAGCGCGAATAAAAAAATGATCGCTGCCCAGCTGGCGGAACTGCTGCAATTGCAAAGGGATCACCAGGTATCGTTTCTTTATGAAGCAGCCGTATGTGGCAGTGTTCCGGTAATACGTAACCTGGAAGAATATTATGATAATGATCTTTTGAATTCCTTTTCCGGGATCGTTAATGGATCAACAAATTTTATTTTAACCAGGATTAAGGAAGAAAAAATGAGCTATGAAAAAGCCTTGTTGCAGGCACAGCATTTGGGCTTCGCTGAAAGCGACCCGTCTCTGGATGTGGAGGGTAAAGATGCCGTGAACAAATTAACAATCGTTCTTCAGCATGCATATGGAATAACCGTTCAGCCATCAGAAATTATTCATAAAGGGATAACACATCTTCATGAAAAAGATTCAGAATATGGCGGTGAAAAAGGATATAATATAAAATTAGTAGCCAATGCCAAGCGCATCAGCGATGATAAGATTGTGGCCTTTGTGCTTCCTACTTTCGTGGATGAAAAAAATCAGCTATATCATGTGCGCAATGAATTCAATGGGGTGCTGATTGGTAGCAAACTGGCTGATGAACAGTTCCTGTATGGCAAGGGAGCAGGCCGCTATCCCACATCATCCGCCGTTTTGAGTGATATTGCCGCATTGCGTTATGGTTACCGTTATGAATATAAAAAAGCGAAATCCGGAATCGATTATCAGCTCACCAACGAATTTGTATTGCAGGTTTTTGTGAGTTTCAGCGATAGAAGCAGCGTGAATGAAAATGATTTTTTGCAGGTAGAAGAAAGTTACCGCAGCGCCAATAGAAATTACTTAATCGGAAATATCAGTCTGGAAAACCTAAAGCAATCAGCCTGGTTTAAAAATAAAGAGGTCTCCGTTATTATGATCGGCGAAGTTATTGTTAATGCTGAAAAAGAAATATTCGTTGAATATGCAGTAGCTTAAATCCCGGTTTCCATGACCCTTAAGGATTAAGAGGGAAAATTCTGTGAAGTCTCAAGACTGCATTTTCAATTGACGACTGACAACTCTTTTAATTAAAAAAGAATTACCTTTGCGCTTGAAATCAAAAAAACGTTCAAATCATATGACTCAGGCTACCGGAAACGCTACCCCAAGCGATACTAATATATTCAGTCAGCTGTCGCATTTCGACCACGAAGAAATGGTGTTCTGCAATGATAATGCTACCGGCTTACGTGCCATTATCTGTGTTCACAATACCGTCCTGGGTCCGGGTCTTGGAGGCACAAGATTTTTTAATTATGCCAACGACCAGGAGGCGATCACCGATGTGCTTCGGCTGGCGCGCGGCATGAGCTTCAAATCCTCGATCGCTGGCCTTAACCTGGGAGGCGCCAAGGCGGTGATCATCGGTGATCCCAATAAATTAAAATCAGAAGCTTTCTTTCGCAAATTTGGAAGATTCATAGAAAACCTGAATGGTAAATATATTACTGCTGAAGACGTAGGTACCACCATGAAAGACATGGAATATATCAAGATGGAAACGGATCATGTGGTGGGCTTACCTGAAATAAAAGGAGGAGGCGGCGATCCTAGCCCGGTAACGGCTTACGGCGTGTATATGGGTATGAAAGCTTCTGCTAAAGAAACCTGGGGATCGGATTCTCTATCCGGCAAAAAAATATCCGTCCAGGGTATCGGTAAGGTAGGAGAGCACCTGGTTGAACATTTGACCAAAGAAGGTGCGAAAGTTTATATTACCGACGTGAACCAGGAGGCTTTGGCCAGGGTGAGTAAAACATATAAAGCAGAAGTGGTGGCTAAAGATACGATCTATGGTTTGGATGTAGATATATTTGCTCCATGCGCGATGGGAGCCATACTTAACACGGAAAACATTCATGCATTGAAAGCTGCCATCGTATGTGGCGCTTCCAATAACCAGCTGGCCGATGAAGTATTGCACAGCAAGCTTTTGAGCAATAACAATATCAATTACGCACCCGATTTCTTAGTTAATTCGGGCGGCATCATTAATGTGTATAGCGAACTCAATGGCTACAACCGCCAGGCAGCCTATTCGCAGGCAGAGAATATTTTCAACCAGACCCTCGAGATATTCAAAAAAGCCAAAGAAGATAAAATCACTACACATCACGCCGCTTTAGAGATTGCAGAAAAACGAATTCATGATTATGCAAAAGTGAAATCGACATATTAGCCCTGGTCGTAAGGTGCAAGCAACCTCAACCTTAACCTTAACCTTAACCTCAACCTCAACCTTAACCTCAACCTAACCTTAACCATTTGTTCTTTGACATAGCATTCTGTATTTAATCTTTAATTTTCCCTTATACCTTTCAATTTAACCCAATGCTCAATAGACGACTCCACAGAATGCTTGTACTGCATCGGGTGTATGCTGCCTTCCAAACCAACCATTTTGATTTTCCATACCATAGCCGGCAGCTGGAGGAGGAGATCACCCGACTCGAATCGTCATTTTATACTTTGGCTTCATTACCCCTCACTTTAAAGCATTATGCGGAGGTGGAGGAGACAAATAAATTAAACCGCTATGTTAAGGTAGAAGATGCTATTCCGCTTGGGAATATAATCGAAAACCTGGCCATCCTCAGTTTGGAGAAACATGAAGCTTTTATGTTTCGGGTTACGAAGAACCGTTATGGATGGTCGAATTACCAGGATATCGCCAAAAGTATATATGAAAAATTAAAGCTGAATGAGGTATTCATCAATTATTGCAATACACCGCGCAAAGGTTTTGGCGATGATAAGCAATTTCTGATTCACCTATTTACAGAGATAAAAAATGCGCCTCCGATCAACGCGGTAGAAGGGGATGATTCGCCGGATAAAGAATGGATCGAGAACAATACGCTCCGTAATTTTTATGATGATCTGCTGGAGGAGCTTTTCCCCAATTGGTTTGAAATAAAAGTGCCTGTCAATGTATCACTGATAAAAGCGTTCCAGGCATTGAAGGAGAATGAGGGTGATTTCCTGGCGGTGATGAAAGACAGCCTTGAGCCTGATGAAGTGGCCTTGAGTGAAAGGATACTGGAAGCCACCCTGGCCCATAAGGATGAGATTGAAGCCGCTTTGGTAAATACCTTACAGAATTGGGATATCGAAAGGGTCTCGGTTGTCGACCGATCCTTATTATATATGGCAAGCGCTGAACTTCTTTTTATGCCTGATATTCCGGCCCGTGTAACGATCAATGAATACCTGGAGCTGGCCAAAAATTATTCCTCGCCGGATAGTAAAAATTTTGTGAATGGCGTGCTGGATAAGGTGCTTAAGGAAAGCGGGAAGTAATGGAATGCAATTGACAATTGACAATGGACAATGGGAAATTGATAATTATGTCAAAATCATTCTTGTCATCTTGTATCGTCCTGAAAAAAGTTTACACTTCTTGTAATTGGAAACCATTGTCAATTATTCATTATTCATTATTCATTATCAATTGCAATTAACCTTTCCATCCCCATCCCCCTCGAGCCTTTAATTAATATTGTTTTGTCGGTAAAATTTTGCGTTGAAAAATAGGCCTGTAGTGCATCGAAATCTTTGAAAACATTGACCCCATTCAATGGCGCTGCTGAAGAAAATAATTCACCACAAAGCAAGACCTCATCGAATTTATATTCAGCCATGGCATTGATGATGATCTGGTGCTCATCTTTGGCATCTTCTCCCAATTCAAACATATCACCTAGAACCACAATTTTATGCGTTAAATCTAAGGTATCAAAATTTTTCAATGCATGATACATGCTATCCGGATTGGCATTATAAGCATCAAGCAATACTTTATTTGAATGCCAGTCGACCCATTGGTGGCGCAAATTTTGAGGCTTGTAAGAAACTATTGCCCTGCCTATTTTGTCAGCTTCAATCCCAAAATATTGACCGATGGAGATGGCGCTTAAAATATTATTGAAATTATAATTGCCACTAAGCGCCGACTTGTAATTTTTACCTTCGAGCTCAAATTCAATCTCAGGCGATAAGCTAATAAGCTTTGCCGAGCCTGGGTCTTCGATTTTCGCAGGGAAATAAATACATTGCAAGTGCTGTGAATAGATCACGGTATTTTCTTCGTTGAGATTAATAAAGGCTTTACCCGAATTTCTGAACAGGTGATAGTACAATTCTGTTTTGCCCCGGGCCACACCCATTTCTCCACCGAAGCCCTCCAGATGGGCTTTTCCTATATTCGTTATCAACCCAAAGCCGGGTTCGGCAATAGCGCATAATTGTTCGATCTCATATCGGTGGTTGGCGCCCATTTCAATGATCGCATGGGTATGTGTTTCCTTCAACCGCAACAAGGTAAGCGGCACCCCGATATGATTATTTAGGTTGCCCTCGGTTGCCAGCGTTTCGAATTGGGAAGAGAGCACGCGATAAACCAATTCCTTGGTGGTGGTCTTGCCATTGCTCCCGGTGATAGCAATAATTTGAGGATTAATATTTTGCCGATGATATCGTGCCAGGTCCTGAAGGCTTGTTAATACATCATTCACCAGGATTGTACTTTCGTTAACCAGGTAATCACTTTCATCAATAATGCAATAGGCGGCGCCCTTTTCAAGGGCTTCCGCTGCAAATTTATTACCGTTAAAATTTCCACCTTTTAAAGCAAAAAATAAACCTCCCGGCAATATTTTCCTCGTATCCGTGCTTATGCCGGGATGCGCTAAGAAAATGGAATATAAATCCTGAATGGAAATCATCTTACGAAATAAGGTAAAAGAAATGGCTGCCCATAGTGAATTAAAAAATCAAACTGAATTAATGGCTGCTGCACCATCGTGCCAGGGATATGGAATTATATGCTTGCTCCATTTCATGAAATTATTTTTCGCAACCGGCCCTGCACCATCGTCAAGGATGAGGGCATAATTCATAAAATACGGGCCACCCCCGGTTAAAGTATAAGTATATGTTTTATTGTCGCGGGCTATACCAATCACAGGTTGCTTGCTGCTTTTTAATATCATATCCATTAATGCCCCGGAAGCTGCCGGACTGGAATTTACATCCAGGATCTGATCACCTATCGCCAGGCCCATTGCATACGCTTCCGAATCGGGCGCAATCTCCCGGATATAAATTTTACCTCCGGATTCCGAAATTTTAATTCCATGATTATTTTCAAGCAA
>JBBRJE010000210.1:0-5709 GCA_038219845.1 Bacteroidia bacterium | reverse complement strand
TTACCGCTTACATCTATTTTCGATTGTATCCTGATGGTATCGGTGGCATATAATATAAGCACACCGCCTGTTTGTCCATTCCAGGGAGCACAGGTTAAAAGGCAGGTGGTATTCACATTCCGGAATGCAGGGAACTGAATTATCTGCACCGCCTGTCTAATATCGTACTTGTTTAATAATTTAAGACTGAAGGTGAGGATCGAATCATTATAAACATCACTCACAACATTGAATTCATAATTACCTGAATTGCCTATTGAGGTAATATCTCCGAAAGTACTGTTATTACTAAGTTGTACGCTGGCGCCATTCATTTGCATAATAACCACGCGGTCGCCTTTTTGCAGGCCTTTGGCTGTAACACCCATGGAATTACTACAAGTGTCGACCGATACAACTTTATAGTAGGTATTAATTATTCCACAAACATTTTGTGCTGAGGCAAACGTAAGACAGAGTATAAAAAAAATAAAAATGATAAATTTCTGCATTCTTCCTTAATGTTACGAAGGTAATAATTCCATGGCATCCTGGCTCGTTTATTATATCCTTTAAGCCGATCCAATAGAGACTAAAATATTATATTAATTGCGTTCTTAATAGCAATTCAAAGATAAACACAAATAAAAGGAAGGGTTGCGAAAGAAAAAGGTAAGATTTTTCGCCGCAGTAATTGGCATGATATAAAAACAACCGCTAAATATTGAGATTTTTCACCCCGTGCTTCTCTGCAAACTTAATTATATCCATCGACGGGATCCATAAGGCGATGGCCAGCCTGGAGGCATTATTAGTAGCTTTACCATCGGTAATCGTGCCTACATGCATACCGAAAACTTTTGCTTCCACGGTAAACCCCGGACATCCGCTGGAACCGCCGTACATCAGCGCATCTGTTTCATAAAATTCTAAATGCTTATTATTCGGATAATTGATTGTTTGAAATGCCGAGATATATGCGCCCTGAAACCGTTCAACCAAATTGAAAGCCATTTGCTTATTAATATTCTCCACAGATGCTAAAGGGAATCCAAGGGCACCGCAGTTCGTACCGCTCTCTACCTTAGAAGCATATAGCTTCACGCAGGTGGCATCGGGCGGATTGGTTATTTCGATCAGGGCGAGGTCCCTGTCGAGGTCTTCTGCAATAAGATTAGCACGGCTCATTTGTTTGCCAATATCGGGGGAACGAATCACCTCAATCATGGCATGCAGCGGTTTGTTTTTATCGCCTTCAACATGCAGCACATGGGCAGCAGTGGCGCATATGCCGGGTGCAATCATGAATGCTGTTCCATTGCCAAAATTCACCTGGTTATTTTTGGCCGGCGATTGGCAGAGCACGCCGTAGATAGTATTGCGTATTGTTTTATTTGCTTGTTTAAACATGGATTTACAAGGATAGGTTTCGAAGATACTAAAGCTTATTCAGCTCCACTCTAATACGTTTTTAACCTTAAACTGATTCGAGATCAATAGTTAAATACAAAGGATATCAGGAAAAGATTACTTCCCAAAGAGGACATAGCAAAATTTACTCATTCATCTCATTGCCGGATCTGCTCCACACTCACCGTCCCCACAGTGCCACTGTTCCAAAGCACCGTAATGGTATTGGTTCGTGTACCTGCGGTGATTACCCCACCGGTTACAGTCCAGGTATAAATTGAGCCCGAAATAGGAGGAACCGAATAAGTATACGATTTATTCAGGCAAGCATTGTTAGTGCCCGTGATCTGGGGGAGAAAAACCTTATAACGCAATACACCGGCATTAGAGGATTTGACATTGCCATTTGCTGAAGGTGTAATTTTAACCGAATCATTTTTATACGACACATAATACATTGTATTTGGTGCAACACCGCAAAGGGTATGTACGGTGTTGCAATCCCCATTATAATAATAGCTGGCAGCACTGATCGGTGTGGGGTATTTGCCCGGATTATTATTGAAGAATACCAAATTCATAAAACCATTTCCGGTAATGATTGTGCCATCCATATTTCCATTTGCCGTGCTGATGCTTGTGGTTGTCATTTCTGTGTTGGCCAATGCACCGGGCTGCAAAACGGTAAGGAATTTTTGTGTCAGTGGATTATTAGGCTGGTTCACTTCCGCTCGCCAGGTATAGGTATTGAAGCCATAATTAAGCGAATTACCCCATACATTATCGGGATTATTACTTTCATCTACAATATTAATTGCAGCAGTTGCCGGAAGAATCGTATGTATAAACAGTTTCGAATTATCCATCATGGCAGTAATATTATTTCCATTTACGGTGGGCATCTCTAAAAAATGCCAACGTATATGTTTCTTATACTGTCCTAAGGTATTCGTGCTGTTCTTAGCCTGGAATTTATCATAGGTGATGAACATATCTGCATTTCGCAAATATAAAAACGAACGGTAAAAATAATCCAGCTTGCGGTTCACCGTATCAGATAATTGTCCCTTGCGGTTATAGGCAGAAGATAAGTCGGAACGGAAATAAGAGAATGAATCTGCCTGTTCTAAAGCTGTTGGATCATTATTTCCATAATCATATTGCCCTCCCTGGTTACGGCCGTTACTGGACAAAGCCATGTAATCGCCAAAATCATTAAAGAATAAAGTATTGGCATGTGAGGAAGCATCATGGTAGGCGCTTCCACCCTGAATCCCATTCATGCCGAAGCTTCCGCCGTTCCCTACTTCATCAGCGCTCACCAATAACAGATCATCACCATCATGGCTATCGCCTCTAACGATCTGGAAATGCCCCGCGCTATGATGCTGGTGGTCATCGTGCCAGGCGCATCCCATATTGGCCACTGCCAAAATTGAATTTGTATTCCAGTCGTGGCGCATATAAAACCGGGGATGGTCTTTATTTATTTGAACTGAGATTCGTGTACTGTCATCCGGAATAGGATAATATGGCTTCATACTGAATGGTGAAGTGGGTCTTGTATTATCTTTATATAACATCAGCTCCCAGTTCAATTCTGGATAGCCATGATTCCAGGCTGCAGAAAAATTCACTGGCTGAATCCAGTTTTTATAATAGTACTGGGCATTAGGCCCGGCAGGGGTGCCGGCCAGCAAGGATGACAAGCGCAGGGGAAAGCCATAGCTCATAACATTACCAATAAAGGAACCCCAGTCGGTGGAATTATCTACCTGCCAGCGGTTGGGGGTTAAGGCATTGATATGGGCATGGAATATATTCGTGAAATAGCTCATCATAGAGTCAGCGATTTGTTCGCCTGTAGCCGTCTTCACCGTGAAACAATAATCCATTAAGCGATTCAGCGTTTCTGTGCCATAGCTCCATCCCTGCATTTGATAGCCCGATTTCTGTGGCGCCGTGGTATAATTTGCAGGCCCTAAATAAGAAGAGGAGGATGAAGTGGGTGTATTCCCAGTATAGGTTTCTTTTATAAAATGAGTGCAGATATCAGAAGCCAATAAGGCGCCCGATTGTGTTCCGAGCACACGTTGCCGCGCATAGTCAATCATGACTTGAGCTAATGGGCTGTCGTACATCAAAGCATAACCCATCATCGAAGCACACAATACATTCCCGAAATAATAATTGCCTGTGGCATGGCTTTCGTTTTGATAAGTACGAAAAGGAACACGCATATAGTTAAACCAGTTTTCCATCAAAGCCCTTAACTGTGCTTTCCGTGTGGCTCCCAATTCATCATAGCACCAGTCGTAAATGACGGCCACCGTGGGCCCTACATGACGCAGGGCATAGGAAGAATTAAATAAGAAAATATTGGGGCACTGGTTGCAGGGAGGAAATGCATTATACGCCGCAATAATTGAATCCGCTAATTGCAAAAGCTTATTGGAATAGGTTGTGGGAAATGAACCGGTATTTATTCCTTTGGTGATTTGGTGTGCCATAGCCAACGACATCGTCGCATCTTCCCAACTGCTGCCGCAATAGCTATAAAAGATATAATTCGTATTCCATACGGAAGCATTATTCACATTCCATGAAAGCACCGGACGTGCTGCATAATTATTAGCTTCAGCAAGCAAAGCCAGCCATTCGGGCGCATTTGAAGCTTTTTTATTGATCAAGGATGTTCGTGTTGCCGCATCAAGCATCACCCTTGGGTGTGTGGTGACAACATTTAATCCCGGCTGGGAATAAGAGGAGATGAATGTAAAGCAAGTGAGCAGGAGCAGGTATATATTTTTCATCGTAAAGCGATTTATTTTTGAATTTCAATTTTCTCCACGAATTTTTCCATCTTCTGATTTTGCAGATGAACAAAATAAAGTCCGTTGGAAAGGGTGGAAGTATTGATTGTGAAATGGCCTGAAATATTGTCTTCTGTTAATAATGCCTTGCCCGTAACATCTGTAAATACGAGCTGATAATAATCAGCATTATTAAAAACAATATAAATAACATTCTTTGCAGGGTTCGGACTTATAGCACACGAAGCTGGGGCTTGGGGATCTATCCCGGCGCATACGCTGAGCGTTACGGATAAAGTATTACCACCAACGCATGACTGTGCCCGGAGGGAATTTATAAAAAATAAAATCACGGCAAATAATAGAAGGATAGGTTTCATAATTTGTAAAATTATGAAAATGGTTTGAAGAAATTAATTATTTTTATCCTGAAATATATTTTCCAAAGGGAAGCCTGTTCAAGCCATGTATAACCGCTACAGAAATTCCAAGACATAATAAAGCAGTCGAAGGTATTCCAATATAGGGATTGATAATATTCCAATTCATTCCCGCTTCCCCTAGCAGCGCAATGATGAGGATATGCACCAGATAGATGCCATAGGAATATTTGCTTATCAGCCTAACGATAGAAGCCGGTTGTTTTTTATTTTCTTCCAGGGTTTTAAAAAGAAGAAAGATGCCGAGAGAAGATAGTAGCACATTAGGGGTTAAATATTCATACAGATCGTCAACAAACTTACCTGCACGTGAGGAAAGGAAGGCTGTTCCAAACGCAGTAAAGGCAATACCCGTAAGTATCATCAAGAGGGCGATAGTCACTAAAGCACTACGTTTCTTATATTCCTTAACTAATAAATAATAACCCAGCAGCGGGTAGCCAAGAAATCCTGCCAGGTAAGTGAAATAATTATCGGGGATCAGGGTGGATAGGAATGCAAGCCTGATGAAGAGGTATAAAATCCAGAAGCTTAAAAAGATTAGTATCCCATTTTCACCGGTAATAAAAATAAATCTTCGTAACACCGGGATCAAAAGATAAAGGCCAATAAGCAAATAAATAAACCAGAAATGCGGGGAGATACCTTTGGTAATTGAAATCCAAACCAAAGCTCCAGCTTCCCCATAATTTGAAATATGATGATGATTGATGCCTGAAAGTAAATTAAACGCTACGTAAATAAATGCCCAGAAAATAAACGGTGCCAATAAACGCAACAATCTTTTTTTATAAAAATGATCCATGCTATAATTGTATGGAAGCATGAGAGCGCCGGTGAGCATGGCAAACACCGGAACAGCCCATCTTACAGCACTGTCCATTAGATTGCCTGTCCACCATTCAAAGTCTGACAGCGTTCCATACTGATATAATATTACACCAGAAACATGAATCAGGATCACGCCAAAGGTCGCAGAAGCCCTGAGATAATCGATCCATGCTAATCTATTCTCCACGGGCTTCTTATAAAATAATGGATAAAAATATTATTCCTATTTCACAAAA
>JBBRJE010000209.1:0-5752 GCA_038219845.1 Bacteroidia bacterium | reverse complement strand
CCCTGAAAAAACAAAGTATATGATCAGCATGGGCGGCGCTTTCGATATCAAACCCAGGCTGGATGGTTATTACAGCGATGATGTTTTTTTTAATAATCCACCGGATTTTTTAAATGAAGCCTGTGATGAAGATTTATGGAAGATGAATATTGTTTTAGGCACCAGTGATATGGATTTTTGTAAAGATTCAAATATTATTTTATCCCAGATATTAAATCAGAAAAATATAAACCACTGGCTCGATATACGTCAAGGTCTTACCCACGACTGGCCTGCCTGGTGTAAGATGTTCCCAGATTACCTGGGTAAAATGCAGGAAGGGTAAATAAGGCAAGGATGCCTTTAAAGAAAATCATGAATGACGAAGTGAAATTACAGATTGAAAATGAATATTTATATTTGAATTTTTAGGAATTTTACCCTACCAACTACTAACCTTTAATTACCAAGAATACATACCATGACAAATAAAATTGGAATTTTACACGGCAAAGAAAGCAGCTTTCCGGAGGCGCTGGTTGAAGCCATTAATGAAAAAAAACTAACCGGAATTTCTGCCGAGCCCGTAGTTATTGATAAGGTAATGCAGGGCGAGAGTGCCGGTTACGCTGTTATTTTCGACCGTATCAGCCAGGATGTTCCCTTTTACCGCGGCATGCTTAAAAATGCAGCCATCACCGGAACAGCAGTAATTAATAATCCATTCTGGTGGAGCGCAGATGAGAAATTCTTTAATAATGCTCTGGCATTAAAGGTAGGCGTCCCGGTTCCAAAAACGGTATTGCTGCCATCCCGGGATATGCCCAGCGACACCTCTGAACTTTCTTTTCGTAATCTCAAATACCCTCTTGATTGGGATGGGATGTTTGAATACCTTGGCTCAACAATGTTTATGAAACCCTTTGATGGCGGAGGCTGGAAGAGTGTTTACAAGCTGGAGTCGCGCGATGATTTCTTTGAAAAATATGCTGAAACCGGCAAATTGGTGATGCTATTGCAAGAGGCCATTGAGTTTACCGATTATTTCAGATGCTATTGTATTGGAGGCAAGCATGTACGTATCATGCGCTACGAACCCGACAACCCGCATCACCTGCGTTATGAAAGCTCCAAGGGTGCTGCATCGGCAGAATTATTAAATACCATACATGATTATGTATTGCGCTTAAATAAAGCCCTGGGCTATGATTTTAATACAGTAGAATTTGCTGTTCGTGATGGCATACCCTATGCCATTGATTTCTGTAATCCTGCACCCGATGCAGATGTGAAGAGCGTTGGTCAGGATAATTTTGATTGGGTGGTGGAAACATCTGCAAATTTCGCGATAGAGAAAGCCCAACAATATAAAGCAGGCGTGATGAACCTTACCTGGGGTACCTTTATGCAGCAGGCAGTGGAGGGTAAAAAAATCGAGAATCTTGCAGATAAAAAAACACCCGGAACGCCACAAAGAAAAACGGATACGGCAGAGAAGAAAACCAGTTCAACAGATAAGAAAAACGATACTGTATCGAAGAAGAATGATATTGATTCTCAGAAAAAAGCACCTGTAAAAAAATCAAACACCAAAAAAGGGAATGATTATATCGACATCGAGTAGCAATTGATCGTTGACAGGGCCAGTCGACAATCGTGAAGGGACAGCTGACAGTAAATAAAGAATGCATTCAATTTTTACATTAATACCTCTAACTAACAACTAACCATCTCGGCTAAGCCAAGACAAACATCTAATCCTATGTCAAACGAATTTACTGTTGGAGTTGAAGAAGAATACATGGTGGTTGATCCTGTATCCCGGGAACTGGCATCACATGATCAGAAAATTGTATCGGGTGCCCAGAAGATTCTGCCTGAAGACCAGGTTAAGGCAGAGATGCACCAGGCTGTGGTGGAGGTGGGAACAAAAATTTGTCGTAATACAGCTGAAGCCAGGCAAGATCTGTCTATGCTGCGTCGGACGGTAAATAATCTGGCAAATGATATTGGCTTAAGGATCGGAGCGGCAGGTACACATCCATTTAGCCGATGGGATAAGCAAATGATCACTGAGAATCCCCGTTATCATGAGATTGTAAATGAAATGCAGGATGCTGCCAGAAGCAACCTTATATTTGGATTGCATGTTCATGTGGGGATGCAGGACCGGGAGCTGGCGAATTTTATTGCCAATACCGTGCGTTATTTTCTTCCACATGTGTTTGCCTTAAGCACCAATTCACCTTTCTGGGAAGGCAGAAATACAGGGTTCAAATCATTCCGTACCAAGGTGTTTGATAAGTTTCCCCGCACCGGCATTCCCGATTATTTTGAAAGCATTGAAGAGTACGATAATTACATCAAGCTTTTAATAAAAACAAATTGCATTGACAATGCTAAAAAAATATGGTGGGATTTGCGCGTGCATCCATTTTATGATACCATTGAATTCAGGATCTGTGATATCCCCATGCTGCTGGATGAAACCATGGCCATCACTGCATTATTCCAATGCTTATGCGCCAAGCTTTATAAATTACGCCAACATAATCAAGGATTCATTATATATAAGCGCGCTTTATTAAATGAAAATAAATGGCGCGCCAGCCGTTACGGAATCGACGGTATGCTTATCGATTTTGGTAAACAATCCGAGGTGGATACACGTTATCTGATCGGTGAAATATTGGATTTCGTTGATGATGTGGTTGACGGCTTATCGTGCCGGGAAGATATTAATTATATAAATAAAATGCTCGAACGCGGCACGGGCGCCGACCGGCAGCTGGCGGTTTTTAACCATACTCAAAATTTAAATGACGTGGTGGATTATATATTGGCCCAGACTATTTTAGGAACATAGTAGACCTTTTTTTTCACAGGGCTTTAACCTGTGCGATTGGATTTCGAAAAGTAAAAGTTTTGTAGAATGATAAAAATATTTATTCTATTGAAAAAAATGTAAACTGATTTATTTCATAAACAAAAAAGCCCTGCATTGCTGCAAGGCTCCCTGTTTAATAAAATTATTTCCTTATTCAATAACCAGCTTCTTTGTGATATTCATTTCCGAATTTGAAATATTCAATAAATAAATTCCTTTCGCCAGGCTGCTGGTATTGATAGTAGCATTTTTCTCTGCCTGAGCCATCCATACTATTTTACCAGCGGCATCCATAAGTTTAATTGTGACCAGTGATATTAAACCTTCTACCCGTACTTCATTACTTGCAGGGTTAGGATAAATATTTATTAAAGCGGAATTGTTAAAATTCTGAATCCCTACATTGGTAGAATAAATACTTATATCATCGAAAGTAAAACCATCATTAGAAATTAAGTCTTTCTGCTGTCCGTTATCATCTTGTCCCCAGCGAATTTGTGTGTTTGATGAGATAGCCTGACCATTAGCGGCAAGAATGGAATCCAGCCTTAACCCTTTGACAAATTTATAGATTCCGGTGGCTCGGTTGGTCCACAGGTCATAAACATTGATCCAGGCATCATTCATGCTTCCCCTTACCCATACGGCATCATTCACATCTTGCTCATCGCCATGATCCATAAAACCGAAATCGAAATATATTATATGAAAAGGTTTATAGTTGGTAAGGTTAACCGTTAGGGTAAGCAAGTTGGTAACCTTTGGATTAAAATTGGTTTGCGAATTATTTCTGTCCATAGTAAACGCTTTGGAGCCCGTACGGTAAATGCCGGGGAAGGCAGCCGAACGAAATCTGCCCAGAAAGGTTGAATCATCATTCTCGTAATCAAATTTGGTAGCGCCGTTTAAAGAAAATACATTTTTATAAGAGCTATCCGACGACATGCTCTCAAATCCTTCATTGAATGGTAAGGTGATTGGGTCATTCTCCACCACCTTAAAGAAAGTAGTCGCAGAATCATTAAATAATAAAGTATCCCCCGAGAGCGCACTTGCAACCGTTACTTTATAAATTCCAATATTATTTACAATGGGTGTGCTGAAAAACACAGTATCAATTTCATTGGGCAATAATAAGCCGGAAGAGATGGTGCTTACTGCCGCTCCGCCATTAACTTTATAGCTTATAGGTATATTACTTTGTGCCACGGTGCCTACATTCTTGATAATGGCAGCTACAGCGGAAGAGCTTGTAAACAACGGTGTATGCTGTCGCATACTTTTTATCGGAAGGATGCTAAGCACACTAATGTCATTCGATGATTTCAAATAGCATTGCCAGTCCAGATCGAATCCGGAGCCGGTCTGGGCCTGGTCCGTAGATTGTACAAAAGTTAATGATCCGCCGGTGCTGGTAATATTACCGCCGTTAGGGAGCGCGGTTCCTGTAAATTTACCAATCAACGGACTTGCAGTTGTCGGACCATCATAGATATACAGATAGTCATAGTTACTTTCGAAATTAAAGCTATTGAATTTTATTTTGAGATATCCTGCTCCTGTTGGAGAAATAGTGCGCTTAGAATTGATGTTATTGCTATAGTTAGAGGACCCTCCATCATCCATGAGCTTGCCGGAACAAAGGGTAATTGTTGTTCCTGTTAAACTACCTGCCGGCATTTTTTGAGATAAGCAAATTGGGTTGGTGGCGCTTACTTTAATGTATGCGAGTTTCGTGAGGGAATCAAATTTTACGGGAGTAGCGCATGACCCGGCTACCAATTTCACAGTATAATTTCCGGCGGTAGCATAAATATGGGAAGGATTTGCCAGCGTACTTAAGGGGCTTCCATCACCAAAATCCCAGGAATAGCTTGCTGCATTATTGCTTGAATTCGTGAAATTCACCGTGCCGGTATTTCCACAAATCAGTGTGTCATTGGTTGTGAAATTCGCTTTAACGATACTGTCAAAATCATTGCCAACGCCTACCGCAGCCCAAGTATTGGTAGTGATCTTAACCTCCGGAGCACAAGTGCCATATAAATCTTTGGCTGCACGGATAGAATAAAAACGGGCATCGGCAAATTGTGAATTAGGGGTTAGGTAAACCGTCAGACTCCTGAATGTGATTGCAGCGGCCTTGGTCATGCCCATCCCCGGGACATTAAAAACTTTAAGATTATCATTGGTACCTGCCCCGCCCTGGCACATTAAATAAAACCAGAAATTCTGCACCCCGCTATTGGTATGAACGCCACCATTATCAGTGCCGCCGGCAGCAATCCAAAATTGCTTTAAATAGGTATTAGGATTATTGAATAATTTTGGATTAAGCATGCTGCGAATTCCATTCGCGCTGGGAGTCATATCCTCCCCAATTTTCCAGTTGCCTGCACCGTTCCTTCCAAAAAATTCTATAGCAGTTCCAAATATATCACTGAACGATTCATTTAAACCTCCGGATTCGTTGGAGTAAACAAGGTTAGCTGTATTGGACGTTAGTCCATGTGTGATCTCATGCCCGCATACATCGAGTGCCGTGAGCGGTGTGAATGTAGTGCCATTACCATCTCCATAAGTCATATATTGACCGTTCCAGAATGCATTATTGTAATTGGTATTGTAATGCACATAGCTCAGGAGCTTGAAGCCATTATTATTGATGCTGTTTCGCCCTTGAATATTTTTATAATAGTCGTATGTCTGTTCTGCACCCCAGTGGGCATCTGTTGCCACCTCATCTTTGGTGACATTGATATTATTCCAATCGTTATCTGTATCAATGAAATCAGAGGCTGCCGTGGTGGAGGAGCCATTTTTGAAATTATAAGTTTCGATTCCCAATCCTTTACCCGTTTCTCTTAACCGGTAATTGCCCGGACC
>JBBRJE010000208.1:0-5771 GCA_038219845.1 Bacteroidia bacterium | reverse complement strand
ACCCTGGAGCTTCGTTACCCGATATTAAAAGCCCAGGCCGCTACCATCTATTGCCTGGGATTTGCTGAGGCGGGTAAGCCATTCAATTCATTTAAATATTTCAATCCTTTTGAGTTGTATCGGTCGGCTGGGGTAGGTGTGAAAGTGTATCTTCCAATGCTTGGCTTACTGGGCCTTGACTGGGGCTATGGATTTGATAATCCCAAAGGAGTGCAGAAAGGTAATTTTCATTTCAGCATAGGTCAGGCTTTCTAAATGTTAATAAATTACAAGTATAAAACCATTCCATATATTTGGTACGATTATAGAAAAGTTTTAAAAACACTAAAACAAATTTATCTTTAAAATGAAATACTCAAGTAAAATTTTTATTGCAGTATGTTTTTTTACCATCGCTGCATTCACACAAACCAAGGCACAGAAATTCGGGTTCGTCGATTCTGAATATATTCTTAGCAAGATGCCTGAATATAAGGCAGCACAAAAACGTTTAGACGATATGAGCTCTGAATGGCAGAAGGATATTGAGAAGCGGCTCACGGAGATTGATAAGATGTACAAAGATTACCAGGCCGAACAGGTGGTGCTCACACAGGATCAGCAACAAAAAAAACAGCAGGAGATTGTGGATAAGGAAAAAAGCTTAAAAGATTTTCAGAAATCTAAATTTGGCCAGGGAGGTGAGCTGGAAAAGAAAAAACAGGAACTAATCAAACCTTTACAGGATAAAATTTTCGACGCAGTTCAAAAAATAGCCAAGCAACGCGGGATGGATTTTATATTTGATAAAAACGGGGATATGATCATGCTGGTTGCTAATATTAAGTATGACTATAGTGATGAAGTGCTTGAAGCAATGGGATATACCGTAACCGATGATACAAACAAAAAGTAACAAATATTTTTATTTTACACTGAAAAGAGGCACCTTTGCGCCCCAAATTAAAAATCAAATCAAACCCATTAGTTTAAATAGAATGAATAATATTAAAAAAATTTCCCTGGCCTTAATGATATTGTTAGGAAGCCTGGCAGCGAAAGCACAACTAAAGATTGCCCATATTGATGCCAATGACGTTTATTATAAAATGCCGGAATTCAAAATTGCCAGCATGAGGACTGATAGCCTAAAAAGTGTTTATCAGAAAAGGATTGATGAGCTGCAAGCTGAGCTTGAGAGGAAATATAATGAATTAAACAATTTGCCCGTGTCTACCCTTGACATAATCAAGGAAAGCAAGCGCAAGGACTTTGAGGCCGCCAAGCAAAATGCACAGGAATTTGTTCAGACAGCTGATGATGATATTCAGAAAATGGACGCCGGATTCAAAGAACCGGTGCTAAAAAAGCTGAAAGCCACCATAGAAACGGTTGCGAAAGAGAAAGGATATGCCTATGTATTCGACGACCAGGCCCTTTTAGTAAAGCCCATTTCCGATGATATTACCGCTGCGGTAATGGCTAAACTGGGGATATCAGAACAATCGCCCTCACAGCTGCCTGTCCCAAAGCAAAAATAAACCTTAGAAAGGTTAGAACCCGCCCAGCCCTGGGCGGGTTTTTTAATGCCTTAATTTTTTTTGAAATAAATTTGGTGTATAAGGTAAAAATTGCTTAATTTTAAACTGTTAAATAAAATGGCAAAAATAATAAGCCATATAGTTAAGATCTTAATCATTAGGGTAAAAAGTATATAATCCCTTTAGATTTTCAGATTTGTTTTTTTAAATATAAATTGAATAATTTTTTGTCTATGGCTACAACAGCTAAAAAGAGTGACGTAAAAGCAAGCAAAGCTTCATCAACAAAAACTGCAACAAAGGAAACCAAGTCCCCATCTTCAGCCCACGAAGAACTAAGTTTATCTCTCCTTCACGGAAAAACATCAAAAGAAGTACTAAAAAGCTTTTTTGGTTTTGATAAGTTTAAAGGTATGCAGGAAGACATTATTAATAATGTGCTTCATGGAAAGGATACATTTGTTATCATGCCTACCGGCGCAGGTAAATCATTATGCTATCAGCTACCATCACTTATGATGGATGGGGTAGCCATTATTGTATCCCCACTAATCGCATTAATGAAAAACCAGGTAGACCAGATCCGGGGATTTGCGGATAATTCCTCCTTGGCTCATTTCTTAAATTCCTCCCTGAGTAAAACAGAGAGTAAGCGGGTAAAGGAAGATATTACTTTGGGGAAAACCAAAATGCTTTATATCGCACCTGAAACATTAAAAAAGGATGAGACGATTGAGTTTTTCAAAAAGTTGAAAGTTTCTTTCGTGGCTATCGATGAGGCACATTGTATCTCCGAATGGGGTCATGATTTCCGACCTGAATATCGCCGGATTAAGGATATGGTGAAGCAAATGGGACCTGAAGTGGGAATGATAGCGCTTACCGCAACGGCTACACCCAAGGTGCAGAGCGATATCCAAAAGAACCTGCAGATGGAAGAAGCGACGGTTTTTAAATCATCATTCAATCGTGGAAACTTATATTATGAGGTACGGCCAAAATTAACCAAAGACCGTATTTTTAAGGAGATCGTTGGATTTGTTCGTCAGCGCTCTGGACAAAGCGGGGTCATCTATTGTTTGAGCCGGAAAAAAGTGGAGGAGCTGGCCCAGGTGTTAAACGTTAATGGAATTAAAGCGCTACCGTATCATGCTGGCCTGGAAGCTGCACAAAGAAGCAAAACACAGGATGCGTTTTTAATGCAGGATGTGGATGTGATCGTTGCAACTATAGCATTCGGGATGGGTATTGATAAGCCTGATGTAAGGTTTGTAATCCATCATGATATTCCTAAATCATTGGAAGGCTATTACCAGGAAACGGGGAGGGCAGGCCGCGATGGAATGGTTGGCGACTGCCTGATGTTTTATAATTATAGCGACCTGGAGAAGCTGGAAAGTTTCATGAAAGATAAGCCCGTAGCAGAAAAAGAAATCGGCGGCTTATTATTATTTGAGGCGGCCTCATTCGCGGAATCTTCATCATGCAGAAGAAAAATGTTATTGCATTATTTCGGTGAAGAATTTCCGGAAAAGGATTGTAATAAGATGTGTGATAATTGCCGTCATCCTAAAAAGATGGAAGATGTAACGGAAGATGTTAAAAATGCTTTGGTTACGATCTCCAAGCTAAATTGCCTGGTGAACCTCGACCATATTGTTAATGTGATTTTAGGAGTTCGTAAGCAACAGGTAATCACCTTCGGGCATGATGCACTTGATAATTTCGGCATCGGGAAAGGTAAAGATGAGATCTACTGGAAAGCAGTAATGAGACTATGCCTGCTCAATGGATTAATAACCAAAGATATCGAAAGTTATGGCATGATGATTTTGAATGATAAAGGAAAAGCCTGGTTGAAGAAGCCGTCGAAATTGCTTATGCCTTTAGATAATGCTTTTGAACGTATTGATGATGATGAAGAATTTATCCCTTCTGCCAGTGGAGGAACACTGGATGAAGCATTATTCTCCATGCTTAAAGACTTATGTAAAAAAGTAGCCAAGGAGCATAAGCTCCCACCCTATGTTGTGTTTAGTGATCCCAGCCTCAGTGATATGGCAACAAAGTATCCTATTACCATGGAAGAACTTACGAATATCCAAGGGGTTGGAGCGGGGAAAGCCCAGAAATTTGGCAAGAAATTTTTAGATACCATTGCAAAATATGTCGAAGCCAATAACATTGAGCGCGTGGAAGATATTGTAGTGAAATCCGTGGCCAATAAGTCGGTGAAGAAAGTGGCGATCATCCAGAATATTGATAAAAAAGTTCCAATCTCTGACTTGGCCAAAGCCAGCACCATGAGCAAGGATGAGATGATTGATGAGATCGAACAGATTGTGAATAGCGGGACGAAATTAAATATCAGATATTATCTCAACGGGCTGATGGACGATGGCCAGCAACAGGAAATTTTCGAATATTACAGGCAGGCTGAAACAGATGACCTGCAGAAAGCAGCAGAATATTTTGATAATGATTATAGCCGCGAAGAACTACAGCTGATGCGTATACGCTTTATGAGCGAGATGGCGCACTAGACCCAAGGCTTAAGAGAATACATAGGATACAAGGAGTGCAGAGATACGCTCCTTTTTTTTATTTTAAGGCACAAGGTGAAAATAATAATAGGGAACGGCGTGCTTCTATAATGTATTTAGGGGTGAACTGGTTGCAGATCCAGGATTATATGATCTGGAGAACCGACCGTTTGAATGAAATGATACTAATAAGAAATGTGATATTGAATTATAATCCTGATGAACACAATGAAGATAATTTTAATACAGAGACTTATTTGGAGGGGCAATATGAGGGCAAGGTTATAGAAAGCGGACAATTAAAAGGCTTTGATCCGCATAGTTGCATGCCCGGATAAATATAAAGTGAAGTGGTATCCTACTAACGAGTATTCCTAATCAAAACTAAAGTGTAAGGAGTTTTTTCAGGCTCACCTCTTCAGCAATAATCCCCTCAATGGCATCAATAGCAATTCGTTCCTGTTTCATGCTGTCGCGGTAACGAATGGTTACAGTATTATCCTGCAGGGTATCATAATCCACTGTGATGCAGAATGGTGTTCCTATTGCATCCTGGCGGCGATAACGCTTACCGATAGCATCTTTCTCATCGTACTGGCATACATAATCCATTTTTAAACCAGTCATAATTTTTCTTGCAATTTCAGGCAATCCATCTTTTTTTACTAATGGCAAGATAGCCGCTTTCACTGGGGCTAACGCAGGATGAAATTTCAAAACTGTCCGGGTATCCTTTTGTTCCCCGTTGATCACCTCCTCTTCATGGTAGGCATTGATCATCGTAAGTAAAAACATCCGGTCAACGCCAATCGATGTTTCCACCACATAAGGGATATAATTACCAATCGCTTTTCCATCAGCTCCAATTTCAGGATCAAAATAATGCAATTTCTTCCCGCTGAATTCCTGGTGCTGCTTCAAATCGAAATCGGTACGGCTGTGAATTCCTTCCACCTCTTTAAATCCAAAAGGAAATTCAAATTCTATATCTACTGCGGCATTGGCATAATGGGCGAGCTTCACATGATCATGAAAACGATATTTTTCAGCAGGCGTGCCTAAGGCCAAATGCCATTTCAGGCGCGTCTCTTTCCAGTAATTATACCATTCCATTTCTGTGCCCGGCCGTACAAAAAACTGCATCTCCATTTGTTCAAATTCACGCATGCGCATGATGAACTGGCGCGCTACGATCTCATTACGAAAAGCTTTCCCAATCTGTGCGATACCAAATGGAATTTTCATCCGGCCGCTTTTCTGCACATTTAAGAAGTTAACGAAAATTCCCTGGGCCGTTTCCGGACGAAGGTATATCTCGTTCGCATCTTCTGCCAGGCTACCCATCTGGGTTTTGTACATCAAATTAAATTGTCTGACATCGGTCCAGTTGCGAGTGCCGCTTACAGGACAAACAATTTCATGCTCTTCAATTAAAGCTTTAAGCTTTTCAAGATTATTATCCAGCAATGCCTGATCCAGATTTTGCTGCAGCTCGGTAGCTTTATTCGTCTTGCAGTCCTTTTCATATCGCGCAATTTTATCTTCTATCAATTGATCGGCACGATATCGTTTTTTACTGTCTTTATTATCGATCATTGGATCGCTAAAGCCATCCACATGGCCGCTGGCTTTCCATATTTTCGGATGCATGAATATGGCAGAATCAATACCTACAATATTTTCATGCATATACACCATGCTGCGCCAC
>JBBRJE010000207.1:0-5793 GCA_038219845.1 Bacteroidia bacterium | reverse complement strand
TTTTTTAAACATCGGACAAAAAAAATCCCCGTAAGCGTTAAACTTACAGGGATCTGAAATATTGTTGACGAAAGGATTATTTGTTTTTAAGGTTTTTTTTATCCTTACGCAAATCTCTCTTGTCTTTACGAAGCTCATGTGCATTGCGTTTGGCTTTCACTTTATTGCCTTCCTTTACATTATGACGCAATTTCATTTTATCGTGCTTAATTTCACGTTTGTCGTGGCGGATGTCTTTTCCCGGCCGATTTCCCGGAGGCACGATTCCTTTAGCCTGCATTGCACTTAAGCCTATAATTAAGCTCATCAGTGCGGTAATAATTAACTTTTTCATGATTGAAATAATTTAAATGGTTTAATAATTTAATGATCTGGTTTTCTTATAAGTCTGTTTTCTTTTAACGTTTTATCTTAAATGCGATGGTCTTTTTCCCTACTGTTAATGTGGCGTCATCGTCACAGCTGCCATTCCCATAATCAATTACACGTGTGGCTTTGCCCGAAGGTGTTATTTCAACAGTACCTGATATTAAATGATACTGGCAGCTAAAATCTACTGTGATGGCTTTGGTGATTACCATTGAAAATGCATTCCCGCTTCCATCAGTTCCGCTGGCATTGCCTGTAATGCTATAAATATCATCAGCAACCGACGCTGTATTGGCTCCCTGGATCCATTCCCGGGTGCGGGTGCTGCTCCAACTAATGATCTTACCATTGGTCTTTGTGATTTTTGCGTTGCTGATCTGGATCGTGAAATAAATATGTCCTGCATTGTTCAGTCCCATATTGGTTACTGTTTTGGTTCCTTCAATCTTATTGTCGTTTTGGAAAAAATCAGTATAAGTATGTGTAATTACTGTTCCTGCTGCGCGGTATCTTCCGGTCCAGGTTACGGTGATTTTACCACGACGGGCTTTCCCATCAGTACCAGTACAATTGGTGGTGCCGAAATCGAGGGTCATGCTATGGGGTGTGCTGATGGTATCTACAGTTACTATAGGGCAAGTGCTATTGGTTTTACCAAGGCCGTTTTCTATTGCGGCCATATCTACAATTCGTGATTCGTCGCTGAAATTGGCTTCCGCGGTTGAATTGTCTGCTGCCACGCTTTCTTCTGTGGCGGTATCTGCGTTTTTGCGGCAGGAAGTAACGACTACGCTTAATAAACCTAAGCTGATAATTGAAATAGCCAGGGTTTTAAAAATGGGTGTTTTCATGGTGAATAAATAATTTTAATTAATGTTAATTGACTGAATAAATAATTCTTTCTTGCAAGGAATATAAAGCTATGACCTGCACATGACGAAAAGGTTTAATTAACCGTGGTAATTTTTGTATAATTGCAGTACCATCCTAAAAATAAAATTTATAGTAACACGTTTACCCAGTATAATAAATTTAATTGTTTTGAGAAAACTAAGTTATGTATTGGTATTCTTTGCCGTTGCTGCATGTAAAAGTAAGGTTTATCACAATATCACTGCGCATTATAACGGATATTACAATGCCACTGAGCGTTTAAAGCAGGCACAGCTCACCCTTGAGAGGAGCAATGTGGATGATTATGATAAAATTTTAAGCGTATTCCAGTTTGCCGATGAATCCAAAAGTAAGGCGGTTCAGCCGGATATGGATGAGATTTTCAAGAAGGCCGGTACAATCATTCAGAAACACGGCAGAAGCAAATGGGTAGACAATAGCTATTTGCTGGTTGCTAAATCACACTTCTATAAACGCGATTATTATTCAGCAATCGAAGTATTTCAATATATTAACGACCGTTATAAAAATACCCAGGAAAGTTATGAGGCTACCATCTGGATCATGATATGTAAGCTGATGCTGAATAAAAATGATGAGGCTTTATCCGTATCCACCTCATTAAAGCCCGACCTGGAATTGATGAGCAAAGAAAATAAAGCCTTATTCTATGCTACCCTTGCTGAATACTATATAAAGCAACAGGAATATATCCAGGCGCAAAAAAATATCTATAAAACACTAAAATTTGCCGATGGGCGCACCTACCGCACTCGTCTGAAATTCATTCTCGCCCAGCTGTACCAGCGAAATGGCAAAATAACCCAGGCCATCGCTAATTATAAAGCCGTTATCAAGAGGAACCCGCCTTATGAGATGGCTTTCTATTCAAAACTAAATATTGGCCGTACCTATGACGCTGCCAAGCCGGAATCCGTAAGAGAAGCCAAAAGCTACCTGAAAGCAATGGCGAAGGATGATAAGAACCTTACTTACCTGGATAAAATATATTATGAACTCGGTAATATAGCCCAGATTGAAGGAAAAACGGATCTCGCAATAACAGATTATAAATTATCGCTATTAAATTATAAGGACCAAAATACTAAGGCGCTAACTTATTTACAATTGGCCGATCTGTATTTCAGGCAGCCCAACTATGGCCTGGCTCAGGCCTATTACGATAGCGCCGGAATGTTCTTAAGTCCTAAATACGATGGCTATGATAAATTAATTGCCAAGAAGAAAGTGTTATCAGAAATAATAAAAAATCTGATCATTATCCAAACCGAGGATAGCTTGCAGCGCCTTGGAAAATTAAGTGATGATGAACGCAAAAAGATTATCGACAGGTATAAAAATGACCAGCAGCAGCAAGATCATAAAGTCGATAAAAATAAATCCACTGAAACGCAGAATAATTATATTAATCCCGACATTGCTAAAAATGACTACCACCAGGGTCCAGGGGATGATTGGTACTTCTATAACCCAACCGCGATGGCCGTTGGTTTTAATGAATTTTCAAAGCGATGGGGGAATAGGAATAATGAGGATTTTTGGTTCATCTCGGAGAGAAAAACTTCCGGAAATAATAACAATCCTGAAAATAATAAAGAGGTAAAAAAAGAGGACAGAAATAAGACCGATTCTTCAAATGACAATAGCGCTAAAGTGAATGAGAAGTCACCGAAGAAGCAAAAATCAGACAATAGTCCAAAAATCCCTGTAACGGCAGATGACCTTGACGCTTCCAATAGTCGTATCATTGACGCTTATGTTGCCAATGGGCTTATTTATAAAGATAAGCTGAACGATACCAGGGAAGCGATAAAAATATTTGAAACCTTATTGCAGCGCTTCCCCGAAAATGCCTATCTGGCGAAAGTGTATTATTATCTTTATAAAAGCTATGAAGAATTAAATAATACGGCTGAGGCAGCCAAATACAAGGATCTGGTATTAAACAAATTTCCAAATAGCGACTATGCAGGCATCATTAAAAATACAGGAAATAACAGCACTTCCGGCGGTGGGGCAGAAGAAACAAAATATTATGAAGCCACCTATGATAAATACAAATCCGGCAATTATGAGGAGGTAAAAAAACGCTGCGACAACGCACATTTAAAATATAATAAAAGTATTTTGATGGGCAAGTTTGATTACCTGAAGGCATTAGCAATAGGTAAATCAGAGCCTGAGGAGAAATTTAAACTGGCTCTCGAAGATGTGGTTAAAACTTATCCGAATACCGATGTGTATGTAGCTGCAAATAATATCCTGGATTATATTAAAAGAAAAAATAATCCCCAGCCGGAGGTTAGTGTTAGTGCAAATTATTCCTATGCTCCAACTGCCGCACATTATTATCTGTTTATCACTGATGAATCTAAAGCTAATCTTGAAAGCCTGAAAGCCAATTACTCCGATTATAACGCAGAATATCACAGGCTCGAATCTTTCGAAATCAATTCTTATATTTTAGGCAATCAAACCAAAGTTATTGTAGTGAAGGCATTTAATAACAGCGCTAAAGCCTTAGAGTATTACCGGGAGCTGATTAACAATACCATTTTCTTCGAAAAGTCGGGTCTTGAAGAATATACCCAATGCATTATCAGCGAAGAAAATTTTAAGCTGCTTATTAAGAAAAAAGATGATGAAGAATATCTCACTTTCTTTCGCGAAAACTATAAATAAAACGTTTTAAAACACATTGAGCAGGCTGTATTCAACAAACCTTGTTCAATGCAACTGACCACCAATAATGCATTTCTATAAATACCAGGGTACAGGCAACGATTTTGTGATGATCGATGACCGGGGCAATAAATTTGATCTTGCCCGAACCGATTATATCAGACATTTATGCGATCGTCGCTTTGGTATTGGGGCCGATGGCCTGATCTTGCTTCGTTTATGCCCTGAGGCACATTTTGAAATGGTTTATTTCAATAGCGATGGTAACCTAAGCAGCATGTGTGGCAACGGAGGACGCTGTATTGCACGATTTGCACAACACCTGGGTATTATTGATGCCCACTGTACTTTTAAAGCTATCGACGGCATGCATCATGCGTCAATGGATAATTTCGAGGTGTCATTAAAGATGAATGATGTTTCGGCCGTGGAAGAAAGCCCTGCATTCTATTATCTGGATACTGGGTCACCCCATGCTGTAAAATATATTGATAGCCTGCGTGATTTAGATATCGTAACAGAAGGTAGAAAAATACGTGATAGTGAAAGATTTGCCTCTTTCGGTACGAATGTGAATTTTATAGCTCTTGAAAATAATATCTTAAAGATACGCACCTATGAAAGAGGTGTGGAAGGCGAGACCCTCAGTTGTGGAACCGGAGTTACAGCTGCGGCGCTTACCCATGCGATCCATAGTAAATTTAATGCTGGAGCCTATAGCATTCCGCTGGTGTCGGAAGGAGGCAGTTTAAAAGTAACTTTTGATTTCGATGGGATACAGTCCTTTACAAATATTCATCTGATAGGCCCGGCAGAAAAATCTTTTGAGGGAGAGATTAGTATTGATTAATTGTATTCGCGATTAATCATTATTTCTTTTGTGTATCGGCATAGGCAAAAGCTTTCTTCATTAATTCTGTACTACGGAATGAAACATTTTCACGAATAGCATTCTCTTCATCTTCCACTTTGCTGAATAAAGCCAATAATGCATGGTCGGTTACGAATGCATTTAAATCCGGGTTAAGCTTTTGTATATAAGGGATCCTATTATAAACTGCGACGAGATCTCCCCAATATTTTGTTACACCGATCTGATCGAGTGCTTCTTGTATTTTAGGTTGAAAAGCCTGGGTTAATGCTGAGGAGGTAGTGTTTTTTAAATAATTGGTTGCCGAACTCTTTCCACCCGTTAAAATACCCATGGCATCATTGAAGCTCATATTGGTTACCGCATCAAAAAATATGGGCTTCGCAGTTTTCACTGCATTTTCTGCCCCTTCATTGAGCTTGGTTATCACATTATCCACTTGTGCGCTCATGCCCAGGTCGCGAAGCTTGTCTGCAATCTTTTGTGCATCGGGAGGGAGCAGTATTTTGTAAAGCGGGTGATTGAGAAATCCTCCTTTTACCGAAAGCATGTCTACTCCATTTCCAAATCCTTGCTTTAATGCATCTTTGAGTCCGCCGGCTGCCTCACTGGTAGTAGGTATGGCCAGGGCTTGTGTAGCTACTGCCTTCAAAATATCACAAGAGGCAAAGAGCAGGCTTACGCAGGTGATGCAAATAATTTTTTTACTTGCGGATTTGAAATTTCCAATCCGGAATTTGTGCAATAATGTATTCATGATAATTTGATCGGACTCAAATAACGTACCCTTTTGATCAGGCCTGGCTAATTTGTATCGTTAATAATTCTTTTTTGATTTTTTCGGTGACGTTTCTTTCAACCATTCTTTTTCCCAGCAATAGCATGTTTTTAAATGCTTCTGCATTTGATATTCCATGGCCAATGATTACGGGTGCGTTAACGCCCAATACAGGGCT
>JBBRJE010000206.1:0-5866 GCA_038219845.1 Bacteroidia bacterium | reverse complement strand
TATCGATAGTGTCTGCATCTACTCTTTTAAGTGTAATATTTTCAACCTTGGTTTCAAGATGCTGAACAAAATGATTATCCAAAACGCCGTTTAAATTTAAAATACTAAATCCCTTACGCTGAACATTATCGATATAGGTATGTTGTTTTGTTGGATCATTCGTATACAGCAGCACCACTTTATTGTCCTTGTCGGTTTGTAATGGTTTTACTTTTTCAATGTATTCATCAATTGTATAATTCTTATTTTCTATATCTGTTAGCAGGCAGAATTTACGGGCTTTCTCAGCAAACTTCTCTTCACTCACCATCCCGTATTTTACAAAAAGGTTGATGCTCTCCCATTTACTTTCAAATACATCGCGTTCATTTCGGAATATTTCATCCAGCTTGTCTGCTACTTTTCGCGTTATATACTGGTTCACCTGCTTCACCCTGGCATCGCCCTGGAGGTAGCTACGGCTCACATTTAAAGGGATATCCGGACTGTCGATGACGCCATGAAGCAACATCAGAAATTCGGGAACAACATCCTTCACTTCGTCAGTAACAAATACCTGATTGCTGTATAATTGTATTTTATTGCGCTGCGGTTCAACATCAGGCTTTACTTTTGGGAAATAGAGTATACCATTTAAATTAAAGGGCACCTCTACATTCAGATGTATCCAAAATAATGGCGGCTCACTATAAGGATATAATTCATTGTAGAATTTTTCGTAGTCTTCGTTATTAAGCTCTGTAGGCTTCTTTTTCCAAATCGGATGGGGGTTATTTATTATTTTACCATCAAATTCAATCTCAACAGGCAAAAACTTGCAAAATTTATTCAGGATCGTTTGGATACGGAATTTATCAAGAAACTCTTTACTATCATCATTGATATATAAAATGACATCTGTCCCTCTGTCTTTCCTTGAATTTTCTTCAATAGTATAGGTTGTGCTTCCATCACAGGTCCATTTGGCCCCGGTATCCTGCTTAAAGCTTTTCGTGATGATCTCCACCTTGGAAGCTACCATGAATGCGCTATAAAAGCCCAGTCCAAAATGGCCAATGATCTGGTTCTGCTCTAATTTATCATTGTACTTTTCTACGAATTCTTTAGCCCCTGAGAAAGCAACCTGATTAATATATTTATTGATTTCTTCCGGAGTCATACCTACCCCTTTATCTTTGATAGTAATGGTTCCGGCCTTCTCATCGAGAATAATTTCTATTTTCGTTTCTCCAATTTCACCTTTTACTTCCCCAATCCTGCTTAAGGTCTGGAGTTTTTGTGTGGCATCTACCGCGTTGCTTATAAGCTCCCGTAAAAATATATCATGGTCGCTATAAAGAAATTTTTTAATTATCGGGAAAATGTTTTCAGTGCTTACTGAAATATTGCCTTCTTGTATCATAATTTATTTAAATAATTTAATTTAGAGGCGCGAAGATAGGAATTAGTGGTCAGTTGTCAGTGATCACTAATCAGGAAAACAAATGAAAATTGAATATTTTTTTTGAGAATTAAAAATCAAGAATAAAAGACTAGAAGCAGCTAAGAGCTTATTTTATATCCAGATATTGAGATGTAGGAATGTATTTGAATTGCCACCTAGCACTGATTACTGACAACTCCTTTATTTCTCCGCATTCATCTTGTAATTTTTGATCGCAATAAACAAATTATTTGCAATAATATTCTGACAGGAATCGTTAGTGATATAAGCTCTTTCAGTAGGATTGCTGATAAAGCCCGTCTCGCATAAGATGCTGGGCATGCTGCATTTCCAGAGCACAAGGAATCCGGCTTGCTTCACCCCACGGCTGAAACGTTTCGATTTCTTAAATTGATTTTCAATGCTGGAAGCCAGGCTCAGGCTTTTATCCAGGTAAGCATTTTGATACATGGAGAAAATAATATGGCTTTCAGGCGAATTAGGATCATACCCTTCGTATTTTTCCTGATAATCTTTTTCAAGAAGTATCACATCATTCTCTCTTTTGGCTACGGCCAGGTTACCTTCCGACTTATGCAATCCCATGGCATAGGTTTCTGTGCCATAAGCGGTAGAATTGGCGCTGGTATTCACATGGATGCAAAGGAACAAATCAGCTTTTGCTTTATTGGCCATCACGGCCCTTTCATTCAAGTCAACAAACTTATCTGTTTTACGGGTAAAAATAATTTTCATGTCAGGAAAGCTGTCTTTTAATATTTTCCCGAGCTTGAGTGAAACCTGTAGTGCAATTGTTTTTTCCTGGGCATTAGTGGTGATGCATCCCGGATCCGAGCCTCCGTGACCGGGGTCGATAACAATTGTTTTCAATGTATATTTGTACGGTTTAATAATGGCTGTAAACGACGAAACAGACAGTGTTAATACCGCCGCTAAACCTAATAATATCAAGGCTTGTAGATTAATAACACGAAGCTTAAAATGACTCACCATTAATGCGTTTAATATTTATCAAAGTTAACATTAAATACCGCGCTAAGCTTCCCTTAAACAGGCGATTTATCCCCTTTGCGTTGTTAATGTTTGTTGTATTGTACGCTTTTGCAAGTGATGCCCATTCTCTTATTCCTGCTAAATCCTGTGCCCCATTAGACAGTATTAAAAAGGATTCTGTGATATTAAAGATTTCAAAAGACGCCCCTAAATCAAAGATATCTTACCATGCTACGGACAGCGCCTATTTTGATATTAAGAACAGGAAATTGTATTTAGTAACTGATGCGGTGATGGAATATGATAATGTAAAAGTGTCGGCTGATTATATTTGTGTCGACTGGAGCACCAACCAGCTCATCGCCTATGGTGTGAGGGAAACCAAGGCCGACAGCACCAGGGGCAAGCCGGTGCTTACCATCAATGACGAACCGTATCTGGCTGATACCATGATCTACGATTTTAAATCGAGGAAAGGTAAAATGAAAAATGTGCGAAGCAGGCAGGGTGATGGTTTTCTCCACGGTGAGACAGTGAAGCGGAATACTGATGAAAGTATTTTCATGAAGAATGGATGGTATACCACATGCAACCTGGAGCATCCGCATTATCAGATTAATATCACCAAATTGAAATTAATACCAAATAAGCAAATTGTGAGTGGGCCTGCCTATCTTGTAGTTGCCGATGTTCCTACGCCTTTAGCTATTCCGTTTGGTTTCTTCCCAATAAACAAAGGGCAACGAAATGGAATTCTTATTCCCAGCTTTGCTAATGAAGAATCACCCAGCGGCCGGGGCTTCGGCCTGCTTGATGGGGGCTATTACTTTCATCTAAAAGATTATGCTGATATGAAAATCACCGGCAGCATCTTCAGTAAAGGTAGCTGGATTGGCTCGGTTGCCACCAACTATGTAAAAAGATACCGTTATAATGGTGGGGTAAGCTTTAAATACGGGATCAATAAATATGGGGAACCACATACCTATGAACAAAAGATCACTAAACAATTTTTCTTCCAATGGGGTCATTCAATAAATCCACTTACCCATCCCGGGGTATCATTTAATGCCAACGTAAATTTATCAAGTGGCGGTAGCGAAGGAAGCTACCTGCGAAGAAATGCGACGAATACAACTGATTTTGTGAATAACGAGATAAGATCTAATATCAACTTTACGAAGTCCTTTATGAAAGACAAAATGAGGCTTACCATTACAGCTGATCATTCTCAGAATTCATTAACACATCTTGTTACAGCCTCCTTTCCTTCTGGTCAGTTTAGCATCAGTAATATCTATCCTTTTCGTTTTGGTGAACACCTGGGTGGCCAACGCTGGTATGAGAAAGTTTCTACCAATTACAACCTGAGCTTTTCCAATTCATTAACTTCGAACGACTCCACCTTTTATACCCGGGCACAATACCATATCGATACGTTAAGGAAATATTTACGGAGCGCTTTAATGCATACAATACCCTTGGCAACCTCATTCAATGTTTTAAAATATTTTAATATTTCACCTACCATAACCTATCGGCAACGTTTTTATTTTAACAGTATAGAAAAAAAGCTTGTGGAGAAAGGAAATTCCACGGGAATGGGCGACAGTATTTATACCAGTACCATCTATGGCTTGAAAGCGCCTGTGGATTGGGATTTTGGGATTGGGTTAAGCACCCGAATCTTCGGCAAATTCAATTTCTATAAAACAAAACTTATCGCAGTGCGTCATATTATCACGCCTTCCCTGGGTTTTAATTACCATCCGGATTACAGCGATCCCAAATATGGCTATTATAGAAAAATTGGGGTAGAAGGAGATACTTTAAGAACGAAGTACAATTATTACAGTATATTTTCTAATGGGGTGTATGGTTCTCCTGAATTAGGAAGGAGAGCCTCATTATCGATAAATATCGGGAATAATTTCGAGAGCAAATGGAAGAATAAAAAAGATACGATAACAGGGACAAAAAAAATTGTATTGCTCGATATCCTAAACTTCAGCTCTTCATATAATTTCCTGGCCGACTCATTGAAGCTTAGTGATATCGGCATTCAGGCTTCCACCAATATATTGAAGCGAATCAATATCAATTTTGGCAGCAGCTTCAATCCGTATGCCGTGGATAGCAGCAGGAATACAGAATATAAGATTAACAGGTATTTGATAAATTCTCCGGCCCATAAGCTGGCCCGATTGCAATCATTGAATCTAGGCCTTGTAGTATCCTTGAATTCTGAGTCCTTAAAAAAGAAAAAGAGCAATACGGGCTCAGAAAGGGAACTTAACGAAGTGAATAACCACCTTAATAATTATATCGATTTTAATATCCCCTGGAATTTAAATTTTAATTACAATTTCTATTATACCGCACCGTATATCCTGATCCCGAATAATAGCACGATTTCCAGGCAAAGACACAGCTTGTCGCTTAATGGGGATTTTAGCATTACTCCAAATTGGAAATTGGCAGGCAGCATTTATATGGATCCTTCCAAGCTTCAATTACAAACTGTCTCCCTTGATCTTTACCGAGACCTGCATTGCTGGGATATGCGAATTAATATCAGGCCCTTTGGGGAGAACAGGGGTTTCCTTTTTAGTTTGCAGGCTAAGTCTGCACTATTACAGCAGCTCAAAATTACGCGCAAATTTGATTCAAGATATTATTAATCAGGAGGGCACGACGCATTATCGTTTTGATCGGGAGAAGAAAATTATTTTTAATATTTTTCAAAAAACTTATTCGCCTAAAGCCCGATCTTTACTGTCCTGATCTGTTTATCCCTTACCATCCGGAAGCAATGACATCACAGATGCGTTCTGCATCTTCAATTTTCATCTTTGGATGCAAGGGCAGCACGAGGTATTTATCTTCGATCTGATCCATAAAGGGGAATTTTCCTTCGACTCTTCCACCAAAAATACTATATCGATCATTACGATAATGAACCTGCGCCGACTCAATATTATTGTCCCTTAATTTTTTCCAAAGATCCTTTCTTCGTTCGATATGAATGGTGCACATCCAGGCCGCATGCTCCCGGTCTGTATAGCCACCGCCGATAAATTTAACCCCTTCTGTTTTTGTAAGCCGTTGCTCATAAGTGGCAAAAAGTTTTCTTCTATAGGACAATACCTCATCAAATTCTTCTAATGCCGATAAGCCCATGGCTGCAGCGATATCCGTCATCTGGTATTTATATCCTACCTCGGTGATATCATTTTCCCAGATGCCCAGTTGCTTGGCACTGCGGTCGATGCCAAACCACCGAAGCCTCTTGCCTTTTTCGTGTTGTTCTGCAGGCACCAACAATAGGCCCCCATCGCCGGTGGTAATATGCTTGATCGCCTGGAATGAAAACATCGTATATTCCGAGAGCTGCCCGATAAGTTTACCCTGATAGCTGGCCCCTAAGGC
>JBBRJE010000205.1:0-5946 GCA_038219845.1 Bacteroidia bacterium | reverse complement strand
ATATTGGTTATCTGATCTTAGGAAAGGTGATTGAAAAAATTTCTAAAATGAAATATGAAGCGTATGTGAAAGCGAATATTTTTGATCCTTTAGGGCTTTGTGATATTCACCAGGGCAAAAATTTACTCGTTAATAAGCAGGAACGGGAGGTGGAATATAATAGTCCGTACACTACCTTATCCTGCTATGGCAGCGGGCAAAATGTGCCATGGCAATATGGAGGATGGAATCTGGAAGCAATGGATGCGCATGGAGGATGGATCGCCACGGCTTCCGACCTCACCAATCTAATCCTGGCCGTTGATAATTATCCATCGTTTCCTGATATTTTAGGTTCAGCAAGCATTGCCACAATGATCACACCTTCTGTACCAAATAATGCCTATGCTAAAGGGTGGTCTGTGAATAGCTTTGATAACTGGTGGCATACGGGCTCTTTAGATGGTACGGCCACTTTTATTGCACGAACAAGTGGAGGCTATACCTGGGCTTTTTTATTTAATTCAAGAAGCAATGGAAGTAGTAATTTTTATTCTGCATTGGATGCGCTTCCCTGGAATTGCCTTGCCTCGGTTTCCACTTTCCCCTCACATAATTTGTTCCCCCCTGTATCAAATCCGGCGATGTCAAGCACGATCATTAATCAAAATTCTGCAACGATAACAGTAAATAATTTTACCGGAGATGGCCGGATTATCACAGCAACTGAAGCTTCCTTGCCTATGGCTTATCCTGATGATGGCGTAAATTATTCTCCAAACGCAAATTTTGGTGCCGGAAGCAAGATTGGTAATAATACATTTGTTGTTTATAACGGAAATGGAAATTCAGTAACCATCACTAACCTTGATCCTGCAAAAACGTATATTATCAGGGGGTTTGAGTATAATAAAAATGCAGCTACCAATAACCAGATAGTTTATAAATATGGCTGTTCGGCGGGCATGAGTTTAAATACGAACCCTAATGGCATTGACTTAGCGCCCCTAAGTGCAGGAATAATGGTAGTGCCTAACCCTTCAAATAGCGAAATAAAAATAGCATTCGGTAAACGACGCAACAAAGCTGATCTCAAAATTATAGATATGACAGGCCATTTGGTTTTGGAAGAAAAAAATATCAGTGATGATCACTTTACCTTAGATATTTCTCACTATGCCGCGGGAGTATATTTTATAGAATTGAATGAAGCCGGAAAAATTTCGCGCGTAAAATTTTTGAAAGATTAAATCCTTTACGGCTAAAATATATCCGGGAATTCTAAGCATTGGTTTAAAATGATTTTATTTGTGGCGTACCCCGGAGATATCTTCAGGGCGTAATTTTACCAATGATGAAAAGCCTTTTACTTTTTTGTTTTGTATGTTTTCTCTTCCTTCCGGGCTTTTGCCAGCTAAGCCAGAATATACGAGGTAAAATTACCGACAAAGATTCAAAGAGTCCCCTTATTGGTGCCAATATAAGGGTGTTTATGGATTCTGTTTATATCTCAGGAGCCACAAGCAATGAAGCGGGGGAGTTTATGGTGATGAATGTCCCTGTTGGCAGGATCTCTGTAATCGTTTCCTATATTGGCTACGGACAATTTATTCTTCCGAATATAGAAATTAATTCAGCAAAGGAATTGATCTTAAATATAGAGATGGAAGAGACTTTAAACAAGATGAATGAAGTAACGATTACTGCCCATGATAAAATAAAAACCAATAACGAAATGGCCACGGTGAGTGGGCGTCTTTTTAGCATTGAAGAAGCCGGCCGTTATGCGGGCAGCCGGGGAGAGATCGCGCGTATGGCCAGCAATTTTGCAGGAGTGCAGGGCTCGGATGATTCACGCAATGATATTATTGTGCGGGGAAATTCGCCAATGGGTGTTTTATGGCGTATTGAAGGGATTGATATTCCTAACCCGAATCATTTTGCCAGCACAGGTTCTACGGGTGGGCCTGTAAGTATTCTCAATGCCAATATGGTGGCGAATTCAGATTTTTTTACAGGCGCTTTTCCTGCGGAATATGGTAATGCGAATTCCGCAGTTTTCGATGTACGCTTTAAAAATGGGAATAATGAACACCACGAATTTGCCGCGCAGTTTGGTGTGCTTGGCGCAGAGCTTACAGCAGAAGGCCCATTGACAAAGAAAAAAAAATCGTCCTATATATTTGCGTATAGGTATTCAACATTAAAATTATTCCAGGCATTGCATATTCCTATCGGAACCTCTGCCATCCCTGCTTACCAGGACCTCTCTTTCAAAATGAATTTCCCTTTAAAAAAGAATGCGAATATCACTGTGTTTGGCGTATCAGGAATTTCAAAAATTGATATTGTATTAAGTAATATCGTGAAAGAAAGCCAGGAGCTTTATGGGGGCTATAATTACGACCAGTACACAAATTATGGGATGGCTGTAATAGGTGCTTCTTATGCGAAGACGATTAATACCAGCGCGTATACCAAAATTATTTTAAGCGCTTCCTATAATTTCAATAATAATAAATATGATTTTATTTACAGGCAGCCGGATTTCAGCGTCGACTCTGTGGTATTTAATGGCTATAATAATTACCGCGAGAAACGGGCAAGCATGCACTGGTTCATCACAAAAAAGCTTAGCTCGGGAATTACTGTAAAAGCAGGATTAATAATGAATGTATATCATATGAATTATATTGATAGCGCGCGCGATGACAGTACACGACTTTTCAATATATATTATAATGCAGATCATTCTTTTATGCTCGCCCAGCCTTATATCCAAACAAAAATAAAGCTCTCACCTACGCTTTCATTGAGCGCAGGGATAAATTTACTCTATTCCAATATCAATAGGAATTCCCTGGCGCTCAATCCCCGTGCGGGCTTGCGCTGGGATTTTGCCCGTGCCATGGCATTAAGCTTTGGCTATGGATGGCATAGCCAAACCATTCCCTGGTATATTTATTTCGGGCAGAAACAATTGCCTGACAAGCACTATATTTTACAGAACAGAGATTTAGGAATGTATAGTAGCCAGCATTTTGTATTGGCTTATGATTGGTCTGTTTCAAAAAACTTTCGTTTCAAAGCGGAAACGTATTACCAGTATTTATTTCATATTCCTGTTTCAGAGATTCCCTCTTCCTCCTGCATACTTAATAGTGGGCTGAGCAGTGATTATATTATTGCAGGAGCGATGAAAAATACCGGCATCGCGCATAATTACGGGCTGGAGCTCACCTTCGAAAAATTTTACAGCAATGATTATTTCTATATGACCACCTTCTCTTTATATCAATCAAAATATGAAGGCAGTGATGGAAATTGGTACAATACGAATTTCAATGGAAATTATGTTTGGAATGTATTGGGAGGGAAAGAATTTAAGATACAAAGCAAAAATATTTTCGGCCTGGCGCCTAAAGTTACCTATGCCGGTGGCGAACGCTACGGGCCTGTGGATACGGCGCTCACAGCGAAGTATAATGAAATTGTGCAGGTAGATGATAAACGTAATACCTTGCAGTTCGCACCTTATTTCCGATTTGATCTGAGATTATATTATAAGATCAACTTCAAAAAGATTACGCATGAAATTGCAATTGATATTGTTAATGTATTCAATACAAAAAACGTTTATTCGCTTTCCTATGGCCCTGATCCAAACAAGCCAAATGCGTATACCATAAATAAAGTTTACCAGTTGGGATTGCTTCCTTTATTTTATTATAAGGTAGATTTTTGAGATGCTGTTACGCATACTTCCGTTTCCTCACCATATTATTCACAAAGCCAAAAATAATAACAATTAATATAGGTACCACAATATTTATCAGCTGCCATTGTATGCGTTCTTCTTTTACCTTATCTTTATTCAGCAAACGCAACGCGATCTTACGGTTTCTTAGTTCCAGTATTCCCGAATCATCACAGAGATAATCGATACAGTTTAAAACAAATTTTTTATTGCCGAAGGTTTGCCCGCTATAACGATCGAGACCTAAAGGAAACACCTGCCCCGAGCCTTTGCTTAGCTGGTTGCGGATGATATCGCCGTCGCTTACCACGATCATTTTATTTTGGTCGATATTTTCTATGAAATTTAATTCACTGCTCACCGTGTCTTTTATCTTCCGATGTGCGAATACCGATTCGAAGGCGCCTTCAATCAATACTGCCACAGGTTTGTCGGGGTTATTGAAGCTGCTGGCCACAATTTTCTCATTGATTATATTAAGATCAATTAAAGCCGGTGAATTGATGGTACGTGAGCGATGCGAAGATTGGAGTAAAACGGTTTTTGCGGCTCTTGTGCTGGTGGTGAGCTCGATGCTGCTGCTGAACTGTCCCCAAACAAGATCCATATTTTTCACGATGGGGTGGTTGCTATAAGATCCGAGCAATGGATAATATATCCAGTTGACAAGTGTCCTGCTGCCTTTCCCATTCTGCGTATTGGCCAGGATAGGGGTTACATTACAGCTTAGGTCCTGGATGATATCGTTATTTATCCGTACGCCATACTTAAAAAGCTGGTCATCCAGGTTAAGGTCGTATGGGATTGAGGTGAATGATCTTTTTGCATTGCGGGTGCTGTCCATATCCGCGATCATCGGATCGATGAACCATAAAACTTTTCCTCCCTTCATCACATACTGATCAATTTTATATTTATCGTATTCAGAGAATTTTTCTGTGGGCCTGGCGATCACTACGCCTGCATATTCATTAAGTCTGGCAAGGGTTTGCACGGTCATGTCAAGGCGTTCCACTTCGTAAAAATCACCCAGGTCAGCGATAATATCGGCAGTCTCATATTTCCCCAGTTCCCCGTGCCCGATGAGAAATGCGAGCTTCTTTTTTTGTCGTGTGGTGCATTTCCTGAGCACATTGCAAAGCTCAAATTCTATATTCTCAATGGCGATATTGATATCCTCAGTATTTTCATTCTCATCATCAAATTGCACGTTACGCATAAAATTCACAGGGATCTCTTTCCCGTTAAAATAAAATGAGGCGCAGGGGAAAACCAGCTGGTAAGCCATTTGATTGTCACCTTCAATCTTTACGTTTTTTGGTGAAAGGCCTTTTCCTAGAAACTGATTGACCACATCGCGTTTGGCATTTTCATCGAGGCCATCGAGCGGATCGATAAAAGTATAGCTCACCGGGATGACAGCTTTCTGGTTTAATTCATTGAGGTAATCTGTGATGGCAATCTTAAGGCGCTTGTAATTGGCCGGCAGATTACCTTCCAGGTAGATCTTGCAGCTGAGCTGGTCGTCGAGTTTTGCTGCCAGCTGCGCCGTTGTTTTGAAAGTGTAAAACGTTTCTCCTGGGTGAGGTCCCAGCGCAGATAGAAAAAGGTGCATAGCCAGTTGATGACCACCAGCACTGAAACCAGGAGTAATAATTCAATTGCTGAACCGTATTTTCTTTTGCTATTTTTCAATTTTTACAATCAATAATATCTTTCATCCTGAGTTTATAATTTGCTTTGGATGCAATGATGAATCAATTTCTACCGGCGTTCTAATTTTGTTTTTGTAAGCCATAAAAATAAAGCAGTAAGGCTGATGAAATATGTCAGGTCTCTCGTATCCATCACACCGCGGCTTATCGATTTATAATGAGAATTGATCCCGATCCACTGCACATAATAATCAATGCCATTAAATAAATTGATATTGCTTATCAGATCAAAGGAGATGTACATCACCAGGCAAAGAAAAAAGGAAAGGATAAAAGCTACAATCGTGTTATCGGTAAGCGACGAAGAGAATAATCCGATGCTCACATAAATGCTCCCCAGCCATAATAAACCCATATAGGATCCCCAGGTGGCGCCGGTATCAATATTTCCTACGGGCTCACCTAAATAATAAATAGTATAAAAATATAATAAGGTGGGCAATAAGGCCAACGCCACCAGCACCAGCCCCGCAAAATATTTGCCCAGCACAATCT
>JBBRJE010000204.1:0-5983 GCA_038219845.1 Bacteroidia bacterium | reverse complement strand
ACCCCTCCGCCGTTTCTTGACTTAAGTTTAACCCGGAGGTGGAATAGTAATGCGTCTTGTTGGTCGGGAGACCAACAAGGGTGCAAAAATATAGTTATGAATAGGTAGTTTAAAATAATAATTCTTGTTGGTCGGGAGACCAACAAGGGTGCAGTAAATATTATTTTGAATCAGATTTGCATTATAGTATTAATATCTTCCAGATACATTGAAAAAATCCGACCAGCCATTAGCATATCGCCGATTTGCCATTATATCAAATGCTTTCAAACATGGCTATTTGTCTTAATTTCATTGTAAGCTTGCCAGGTAAAAACATCTACTCATTCAACAACCTATAGGGTGAGATAATACAATTGATTTGGTCATCGAATTATAACTATTCGTCATAAGTATATTTATAGAGGTAAATATATTTAATTAAGGATAGATTTAAGAGTTATTCATCATTGCAAATCAAAGATTTGCTCACGGCAGGACAGCGAAGAGTCGGAGACCTACGCCCAACGAGGGACGACCTACCTGAACTATTACATCCCGCTACAACCAATAAAATTGGCTTAGACATTTTTGTACTCTAAAACCACTTTAGGTGATTTGGCTTGCTTATTCGTTTTGATGCTTTTCTCGTAAACTTCAATTTGACGGTTTATCTCTGGCATTGCCTTTTTCATTTGCTCAAGATAAAATGTTACTCGTTTACCAGTTGATGATGCATTTTCCATAACACGAATTTACAAAAGTGACTTGGTATAATGAAATTACGATAAAATGAAGAAACATCCAAATTGGATGGCCTTTTAATTTGCTCCGTGACTTCACTGTATAAAGCATAAAAAAACCAAACTATATTTTAGAAGCAAATCCTATTTGCAGACCAAATATCGAAAACATAGTAGGAATGCGTTTTCCCTTAACAATTAACAATTAACCATTTACCATTACCCATTACTTTGTTTACTTTTGCGCCGCTTTTAAAAGCCATTCTCATACACCTGTTATTCCTTCTTTTTCAATGAAATTAAACGTAAAATATAATCAACGTTTCAGCGGACGCCATACCGGTGCCAATACGGCTGAAACCCATGCGATGCTTCAACAGATAGGCGCTGCCAGTGTAAATGCCCTGATCAGCGAAACCATTCCCCAAAGCATTCGTTTGAAAGAATCCCTGAACACCGGCGAGGCACTTACAGAAGAACAGTTTCTGTCCAATTTAAAAAAAACCGCTTCTAAAAATAAAATCTTTAAGCAATACCTCGGCCAGGGATATTATAATACGCATACGCCTGGTGTCATCCTTCGTAATATCACAGAGAACCCCGGATGGTATACCCAATACACGCCTTACCAGGCCGAGATTGCCCAAGGACGGCTTGAGGCTTTATTGAATTTTCAGACCATGGTGATTGAGCTTACCGGCATGGAAATTTCCAATGCCTCCCTGCTCGATGAAGCAACGGCCGCCGCCGAGGCCATGCATATGATGCAGGACCTCAAAGCCAAGGGACAGGGGGATAAATTATTTGTGGATGAAAATACGTTCGCCCAAACCATTGATGTATTAAAAACGCGCTGCGATGCTTTGGGCGTAGCCCTTGTAATCGGAAAATATAAGGAAACGAGGCTGGACCCAAGTTATTTTGGCGCCTACCTGCAATACCCGAACAATGAGGGAACGATCGAGAACTACCGCAACTTTATTGTTCAGGCACACGAGGCCGGCGCTAAAGTTTGCGTGGGTACCGACCTCCTGGCGCTCACGATACTTACCCCGCCGGGAGAATTTGGCGCTGATATCGCTATCGGATCAACGCAAAGATTTGGTGTACCGCTGGGCTACGGCGGACCACATGCCGCTTTCCTGGCCACGCGCGACGAATTTAAACGATCCATGCCTGGAAGGATCATTGGCGTAAGCAAAGATGCCCAGGGCAACAGGGCCTTGCGTATGGCACTTCAAACACGCGAGCAGCATATACGCCGTGATAAAGCCACCAGCAATATTTGTACGGCACAAGTTCTATTGAGCATCATGGCTTCCATGTATGCTGTGTATCATGGCCCGGAAGGCTTGCAGAATATCGCTTTGCGTACCCATGGGCTTACCCGGCTTTTCGCGAATGCCATTACTTCGGTAGGCTACAAGGTAGAGAATGAACATTATTTCGATACCTTAAGAATAAGAACCAAATATACTTTTGATACGATAAAAGATCTTACCGAGAAATCAGGCATCAACCTGCGGTATTTTGCGGATTACCATGTAGGGGTTTCCTTTGATGAGACTACTACCCTGGAAGATGTAAAGACGCTGGTAGAGATCTTTAATAAAGCCAATAAATCGCACCCGGTAGATATCGATGCCATGGCTGAAAAGCTGGAGCTGGGCTGGGATGCACAGCATATACGGTCCTCGAAGTACCTGCAATATGAGGTGTTCACCAGCTACCATACCGAACATGAGATGCTGCGTTATATCAAACGCCTCGAGGCCAGGGACCTGAGCATGGCCCATAGCATGATATCTCTTGGCAGCTGCACCATGAAGCTCAATGCCACCTCAGAGATGATACCTATCACCTGGCCTGAATTTAATCAGCTGCATCCTTTCTGCCCTGTCGACCAGGCGCAGGGTTATGCCGAAATATTCATGGATCTTGAAAAAGCGCTGGCAGAAATCACGGGCTTCGACGCTACCTCGTTGCAGCCGAATGCCGGAGCACAAGGGGAATATGCAGGCTTACTCGTGATCCGCGAATATTTGAAAAGCATTGGGCAGGCACATCGTAATATAGCACTTATCCCTTCTTCGGCCCATGGCACCAACCCTGCGAGTGCAGTGATGGCCGGCATGAAAGTGATTGTGACAAAATGTGATGAGAACGGTAATGTTGATTTGGCTGATATGAAAGCAAAGGCGGAACAATATAAGAATGAATTGGCCTGCCTGATGGTTACCTATCCATCCACACATGGTATTTTTGAAACAGAAATCAAGGAGATTACCGATCTTATTCATCAATTTGGCGGCCAGGTATATATGGATGGCGCGAATATGAATGCACAGGTGGGCCTTACCTCTCCCGCCACCATTGGCGCTGATGTATGCCATCTTAACCTGCATAAAACATTCTGCATCCCGCATGGCGGCGGCGGCCCGGGCATGGGCCCTATATGTGTGGCAAAGCATCTCGCTCCTTTTTTACCGGGCCACCCGATAATAAAAACTGGAGGCAGCAAAGCCATCCACGCGGTATGCGCAGCGCCCTGGGGAAGTGCAAGCATCCTGCTTATCAGCTATGCCTATATTAAAATGATGGGCAGCGATGGCCTCACAGAAGCAACAAAATATGCTATTCTTAAAGCTAATTATATCGCGTCGCGCCTGAAAGAAAGCTATAAAATTTTATATACCGGACAAAATGGTCATTGCGCGCACGAGATGATTGTGGATACACGCACCTTTAAAAATTCCAGCGGCATAGAAGTGGAAGACATCGCCAAAAGGCTTATGGATTATGGTTTTCATGCCCCTACGGTTTCTTTTCCTGTGGCCGGCACATTAATGATTGAACCCACGGAAAGCGAGAGCAAGGCCGAGCTCGATAAATTTTGTGATGCCATGATATCGATCCGTAAAGAAATTGCAGCCATTGAAAACGGTGAAAGCGACAGGACCGATAATGTATTAAAAAATGCCCCGCATACGGCCGCCGTTATCACCTCCTCACAGTGGCATCATCCTTATACACGTGAGCAGGCTGCCTTTCCCTTGCCCTTTGTTTCGGAGCGTAAATTCTGGCCATGGGTAGCCCGGGTAAATAATACTTTCGGCGACCGGGTGCTGATTTGCAGCTGTGCGCCTACCGAAGCTTATGCGGAAGAGAATGCGTCGATGGGTGAGGGAAGCAGGCAATGAAGGAGAGATGGCAATACACTGCTACACCATGACTTCAGAACTTCAATACTTAAGTACTGAACTGCTCTAGTGCTATACTGATTCATTACTATAAAAATAATATCTCTTTTGTATTTGCCTTACGCCTTACCCTTAACCCCTTACGCCTTATGATAATAACTTCTGCCTTAAGATAAATTCATATTGCTCATTGGCGCGTTTGATCTTTTGATTGGCTTCATAACTTTCAAAGGCATCTTCTATAAGCTTCTTCAGCTCTGTGGAATCATACGGCTTACGCACATACTGGAAAATTTTGCCTTTATTCACCGCTTCGATAACTGTTTCCATATCGGTATACCCGGTAAGTAATATACGCATCGGTTCGGGATAATCTTTCATCACTTCTTCCAGGAATTCGACTCCTGTTTTTACAGGCATTCGCTGGTCGGTGATGATCACATTTATTTTTTGTTTCCCCAGAATCGCCATCCCTTCCTCCGCTGATTCAGCAATAAAAATTTCGAAATCGATTCGATAATTGGCTTTAAACGAAATTAAGTTATTCTTTTCGTCATCCACGTAAAGCACTTTTATTTTAGGTTTTTCGCTCATTTTGGGAAGTTTGTTTAAGATGCTAATTATACTATATTTGCTCTTTCATTAATAATGTTACAAAACAAATATAATACTTCTGTTCAGAAAAAAAATAAATTATCACAAAATTATTCCCCCCTTTTATTCCGTATCACCAATGACGATGACCTTTTTTATTTTGACCGGCTGATACAATCCCATTCCGAAATCGTAATTCTAGATGAGATAGAAAGCCAGCTGAAGGACCTGATGAAACTGCGTCATCCCACCTTGAAACTGGATGAAGATCAGCTTAACAAATTGGTTACAGAGCACCTGGGCGGATTGAGCCTTGAGGATTATGGCACCTGGGTGTATTATGGCTGGAATAATAAAATGATACATATCCTGGATGAAAAAGAATTTATAGAAGTTAAAACCAGCCGCAATAAAAATAAAATCACGAAATCAGAACAAGACCTACTGGCTACAAAAAAAGTAGGCGTTATCGGCTTGTCTGTAGGCCAATCGGTATCCGCTACATTAGCTATGGAACGGGGCTTTGGAGAAATACGCCTGGCAGATTTCGACACCCTGGACCTCACCAATTGTAACCGGATAAGAACGCCGATTTATAACCTGGGTTTATCGAAAACTGTAATTACCGCAAGGGAGATTGCAGAGCTGGATCCTTACCTCAAAGTTACCTGTTTTCGCGACGGCGTGACAAACGAAAATATAGAAGACTTTATTCATACCGGGGGAAAGCTGGATTTGATTATTGATGAATGCGACAGCGTAGACATAAAAGTGCTATGCCGCTTGAAAGCCAAAGAACACAGGATCCCGGTGGTGATGGAAATGAGTGATAAGGGGATGATTGATATCGAACGATTCGACCTTCAGCCGGAGCTCAAAATTTTTCATGGTAAAATTGATCATCTCGATTTGAATAAATTAAAAGATCTGGATACACAGGGGAAACTCAGCTATCTTTATCCGATGGTGGATGGTGATAATTTTTCAATCAGAATGAAACAATCGCTGGGTGAATTGGGTAAAACCTTAACCACCTGGCCGCAGCTTGCCTCAGCCGTAGTTTTGGGTGGCGGTGCCTGTGCGGATGTTGTTCGCAGGATTCTCCTTAATCTTATAAAAAAATCAGGAAGATTCTACGTTGATATTGAGCAAATTATAGCAGACTAAACCTTATAGTTAGAAAAACAGGTTTTTTTGCATATTATTGCCGGCTTTGTTTATAAATTATTGGGAACTATCAATGCAAAAATTATTACTATTAAAAATTATTAATGATAACTATTAGGGCCTTCCGGGCGATTGACGAACTCCAAACATGCAATAGGTTTTTGGATGCTCACCGGAAGGTGCTGGAAGAGTTTAATTTAGAAAATATATCCACCAACACCCCGCGGTGGATTAAACACCCCAACACGTATTGCGTAATCGGTGAATACCAGGGTGAACTCATTGGAGGCATACGTGTGC
>JBBRJE010000203.1:0-6013 GCA_038219845.1 Bacteroidia bacterium | reverse complement strand
AACGAAAATAAAAGCACCACCATTGGAATAAGCGTAAGCAATAAATTTTTTCTTCCAGGTTTAAAACAAGGAGGGCTGGGCATCACCTATCATATCACTCACTCTGATGCCATTGGATTTGCAATTCAGTTTGACGGTACCGTTAATTTAAAACAGAATTCAGTAGGGCTTGCTTATTCTAAAAAAATAAATGAAAAATTTAACGCGGGCCTTAGTCTGATTTATCTTAATACATTTGAACAAACCATTGGATCGAAAAATAATTTTCTGCCAAAAGCCGGAATTTGCTTTAAGCCCTCGCGTGCTTTCCTTATCGGTATTACCGTTTATAACCCTTTTGCAGTAAGACTTAGCACCTTTTCAAACGAACGTATACCTACCTACATCACCGCAGGCATTTTTTATAAGCTTTCCAGGCAGGTTAAATTATTTGCGGAATACCGGCTGGGATTGAACGAAGTGCGCAATTTGAAATTAGGTATCTGTTATGAACCAAAATCAGGCTTTATCATCTATGCAGGTTATCAAAATTCAAATACGCCTATAAGCTTTGGGTTTACCTTTAAAGCCAGAAATATAAATATTAATTTAGCAACACAGTATCACCAGATACTGGGTTTTTCCCCGGCAGTAGGGCTTGATTGGGAGAAAGAATAATTTAATGATACGCTATCTGGTGCTGATCAGCTGAACGTGCTTTCCAGCCCTGGTTTTACCATTAACGTTTGCTCATTCAATAAGTTTACTTCGCCAGGATTTCTTCCTTTGCTTTTCATAACAAACTTCCTGGTAGTGTATTGCACCACAGCGAAAGTTTGATTCTTAGATTTGGAATAATAGGCCGCTATGGATGCTACTTTTTCCAGTGTAGATTTAGGAATAATTTTGCCGGATTGATTCCTTACTATTACATGAGAGCCTGAAACATCCCGTGCATGCATCCATATATCATTTTTATGGGCATAACTAAAGGTGAGCAAATCATTGTTTGAAGCATTCTTACCGATCCATACCTCAAAATTATCAATTACCATCCTGCGAAATGGAAACAGCGTTTCTTCCTCCTTAAATTTCAATAAATTGTTTTCCAGGGCAAATGCTTTCAATGATTTTGTATTGTTAATACCTCGGAAATTAGCATCAACATTCCTTGCTTTTTCAAACTCCTGCCTGGTTTCCAAAAGGTTTCTTTCAAGCTTAGGCAGTTCCTGTTTGAGCGCCTTAGATTTACGATAATATTTTTCTGCATTTTCCTGGGCATTTAAATTTTTATCTAGTTTTATAATTACATCTTTATCCTGGTAAAAATCATATAGCGTTACCATAGTGCTTTGCTGAGGGATGGCATGCATACCCGCCATAATGATATGTCCCATATTCTCATATTGAATATAACCCTGCGCATTTTCAAGCTGCCTGGTAATGCTATAAATTTGTTTTTCTTTTTTTTGAATCTCCAATTCAATTTGAGCCCGGATATTACTTTTTAAATTTGCAAATTGATAGGAGGGAAGCACCAACCTGGACAATCGGGAATAAGCCTCCAATGGATCATCCAACATAACCGAACCGGCTTTTGGGAAGATCTGTAAATAGGAGCTTGAATCTGCCTCTGTTAAATAAAACCTTACAGGATTCGAACTGAAATATTCATTGATAAGCACACTACGTTGTTCAGTACTCATGCCTAAAAAATTCACTTCCTGCATAAAAGCAAGAGAATAATTATCAAGCAATGGAATTAATTTTTTCATTCCTTGGTAATCAGCTATAGTATCTGATAACAAAACATCAAGGTCAAATGTTTTGCCAAGCGATTTGATTGTAATCGAACTATCATTAAGGAATTCTTTCTTAAACATTTGTTCAATTCCATTTGAATCATTGATCAATAGGATATTACTAAAGCCCCCATGCATCTTGAATAAAAGGGTATAACCTGTTTTCATTCTGATATAAAAACTACGATCGAAATCTACCTGGACGACCTCATCTACAATACCGCCGTTACATTCCTCAAACTGGTAAAGGAAGTTACGCTTCGGACGATTATACTGATGCTGAACCTGAAAGTAGGCGCTTTTATTGACCAAATTAACAGTAAAGAATATCTCGCTATTGTCCTCCAACAAAAAGCTGAAAATGATTTCTTCTTTATTGAAGCTAAATGAATTGATGAAAGTGCTTCCCTTTAATTTTTGGCCTAGCGCTGCTGAAAAATGGCGTAGTGCAAAATAATTCAGATGCATTAACGCCTCGAATTATTTTTTATCTCATCAAGAATGGCGGTCTCGGCAATAAGAACGCTATTTATATAAATATAATTGCCATTCCCTTTTTGTGATAATTCCTCCAGCGTCTTCAGATCGGTTCGGTTAGTGCCGAATCCTATGGTGGTTAAGGTTATTTTTTTAGGCCTACCGTTTCCATACCTGGTCACATTTCGCTGATCTTTATTGCTAAGGTTAAAGGAACCATCGGTGGCAAGGATTATCTGATTATTGGCATCATCAATAAAGCCGGCTTTGGCAAGTTGGTAAGCCAGGTCCAGACCACTGGAACCAGCTGTCATGCCTCCTGCCTTAAGCGTATCAATGCTCCTGTATATTTCGTTTTTAAAATCTGCGGAGGTAGTTGGAATTAATATCCTTGCCTTATCGGCATACGTTATCACAGTAATTTTATCTACATCACGTAATTGTGATATCATCTTTTCAATGGAGATCTTCAATAAAGGAAGCCTGTCTTTGCCCTGCATGGAGCCTGAAATATCAATCAGGAATACAATATTATTTGGCTTGAAATCATCATAGGATAATAATCCCGGTATGTTTTTGGTTACCTTGTGTGTATCAACAGGCTGAATGACGATTGCGACTGAATCTTTCTTCCTTGGTAGTGGTTTCACTATCACCACCGGAATAGTGTCCTGGCGGGATTTCCGGGGCGATAATTCAAAAATCAGCCTTGCGGTATTTTTATTGAAATAGGTTTCATATTTATACGCTGTATCATAGCCTTCTGCTGTGGCTGCAAAATCATATAATCCAAGATTCAGGGCCAGGGAAAAATCTCCATTCATCGTTGTGGTCTTGCCTACCAGTTGGTTAGAAGAGTAAATATAAACTTTAGAAACCGCTATGGGCAATCTCGTTTCCTTATTAATCACCGATCCTTCACACATCGGTCGTTTGATCTGGCTGCCATTATCGAGAACAAAGGAATAGCATTCCTGGGGAGAGTTGCTTAAAGATTTTATATCGCCGCTAAGCTTCAACACAGCCGGCTTGTCGGAAGCATTGGTATAAACCAGGATCTTCTCATTAAACCTACCTTTCCTGTCGGGTGAAAAATACACCAGGATGGAAGCGGTATCATTTGGCTGTATGGCCCGCTGGGGCAGCATCACCTGGATGCTTTTTTCATGTTCGGTTCGAAGGATATACAATACAGCATTACCGGTGTTTTTAAAGGTGAATAACGATATCAAAGTGCCGGCATTCGATACCGGCCCGAGACTCGTATGCGATACCTCGAAATTAACATGTGGTGCATCGGCCTGAGTGAAAGCTAATTTTGTAAAAAAAACAAATAGGAAAAACAGCTTAATCCTCCTCCTTAAAACGATATCTTGCATTTGCGTCAAATATAAAACCTTTTTGAAAACATTAACGTATGTATCTTTGTTTAAGTATTCAACATATGACACGCTCAATCAAATTATTAATTCTTGCTGCGGCCATCACTGCCTTTATTACTTCGTGTGCCCGCACTACTAATTCTAAAAACGCATCTAATACAAATCATTATATGGATAATAACGCTAAAAATATGGATACCATTACACTCGCTGCCGGCTGCTTTTGGTGCACCGAAGCTGTATTCCAGCGCCTTAAGGGAGTTGATACGGTTTTCTCCGGATATACCGGGGGCTCAGTTAAAAACCCAAGCTATAAGGAAGTATGCTCCGGAACCACCGGCCATGCGGAAGCGATTCAGGTAATTTATAATAAAAATACTATCTCGCTTACCGAATTATTACATGTTTTTTTCAAGACCCATGACCCTACAACACTAAATAGCCAGGGTAACGACCACGGCACACAGTACAGGTCAGGGATTTTCTATCATAATGAAGATCAGAAAAAGGTGGCCGAACAAGTGATCAAAGAACTTAATGAACAAAAGGTATTTGACAGTCCTGTGGTTACCGAAGTGACAGCTTTCACCAATTTCTATAATGCGGAGGATTATCATCAGAATTTTTATAATGATAACCCAGATTATGGTTATTGTAGAATCGTAATCAATCCGAAAATTGAAAAACTGGAAAAGTACTTCAAGGATAAGTTGAAGTAACGAAACTCGACCAGCGAACGGATATACTCATATTCCAGTAAAGTAGATTTTCAACAAATCCTTATCAAGCCGCGCTTTCTCTTACATTTGTTTTATGATAAGTCAAAGTGAAGTTCATGCACTTATTTCTCTGCTTGATGATGATGATATGGAAGTCGCCTCTAATGTGCATGACCGTTTGCTTTTCTGGGGCGAGGAAGCTTTGCCTTTATTAGAGCAGGAGCTATTCAATACCCAGCAAACACAGTATGAAAAAATAGAACAGCTGATAAAAAAAATCAGACTGGAAGTATTGCTTGCATCTTTTAAAGAATGGAAAAATACCGGGAACCAAAAGTTATTTGACGGCATATTATTACTCAATAGATTAGGCTATGCCGACCTGGATATAGAAGAGATAAAACTAACGATTCGCGAGCTGAAATTGAAAGTTTGGCTCGAACTACATTATGACCTTACCTCGTTTGAGAAAGTAAAAATTATCAATCATATTCTTTTCCAGGTATTTGGATTGAAGCCCAATACCGAATTCTACCATCACCCCGATAATTCATACCTGAATAAGGTATTGGTGCGAAAAACAGGAAACCCGATAACCTTAAGTATTCTTTATATTATTATCGCCGAGATGCTTGAAATACCCATCAAAGGAATTAATGTACCGCAGCATTTTATGATGGCTTATGTTGATGAAGACGCTACCCTGCGTCATGATACCGATGTGCTGTTTTATATCAATGCCTTTAACAATGGTGCGGTATACAGCCATGCCCATGTAAGGCAATATATCGAATCTCTCGGCTTAAAGCCCAACGAGGAATTTATGGAACCCTGCACCAACCTGGATATGATAAAACGTTGTTGCAGAAACCTGATCTATGCCTATGAATTATTACAGAATAAAGAAAAAGTAAGCGAACTGCACCAGGTACTGCACGTACTTGACCAAACGAATATTTAAAGCAGCTCTCAGGCCCTTCCAAAAATACTTAATAATAAATTTGTTAGTATGAAACCGGTTACATTATATTTGCATCAGGATTTACGCAAGTAGATCCTACTGTTTTTTTCATAAGTTTTTATTCATTAAAGAGGGACTGGTTCCCTCTTTTTTGTTTTACATGAATTTCAAGTCCATTTACTTTAGTCATTTCAGGATTATCCAGGGTGCAATTTTTTTCCTGGTATTAATTTTATTGGTGTTTAATAATACGTATGCTATTTTTCGTTACGATTGCCGCCTGTACTGGGAATTAACACATCAATTTGAATCTACAGGAAAGTTTAACCTGCTTAACTTTAACGAGGCGCTTCGCGGATACCTTTTCCCCATGCTTTTAGTTCCGGCCTTAAAAGTTTCACAATGGTTCGGCTGGAATGAAGTGATAAGCTGTCGGATTTACCTGGTTTGCCTTCTTTCAATTTTTTATTCCTACGGGTTGCCCTTTCTGTACCGGTCTTTGTTTAACCGGTTAATGCACCCCTTTATTCATGCCTTCCTTGGCCTGGTTTTTATTCTATTATGGTGGGAGTATTTTACACTACCACTTACGGATATTACAGGTTTCATCATGCTTTTATTGGCATTCAGTTTACTTAAAAAAAAACAGCTGGTATTTGTTTTATTCTCAGGGGCTTGTCTTTATGCTTCCAT
>JBBRJE010000202.1:0-6029 GCA_038219845.1 Bacteroidia bacterium | reverse complement strand
CTGTAATGAATGGCTTTGAGGCCACATCCTTTATACGTCGCAAATTAAATTTAACCCTCCCTATAATCGCACTCACAGCAGATGTGACCACAGCAGATCTTGAAAAATGCAAAGCCAGTGGAATGAATGACTATATACCCAAACCAGTGGATGAAGATATGCTGCATGCAAAAATTATTTCCCTGGTGAGGAATCCGTTGTCGATCTTTCAGATAGATAATAAAACCGAGAAACCGGAGCTCAAAATAACATATACCAACCTTAAGTATTTGAACCACCGCACAAAATCCGACCCGACGCTGATGATGGAAATGATTTCACTGTTTCTTCTTCAAACACCCCCGATTATCCATGCTATGAAAAAAGGCTTGGAGGAAAAAGACTGGGAGCTCCTCTATTCTGCAGCACATAAAATAATACCTTCATTTTCTATTGCAGGTATTAGCAAAGATTATGAGAATACTGCAAAAAGAATTCAGGAATATGCCTCAAACCCTGATACAGACACAGACATTACCGCCCTGGTATTAGAAATAGAGCAGGTAGCCAGGGGATCATGCATGGAATTGGAGCACGAATATAATTTACTAAAAAGCAAGAAGGTGGTTCAGGAATGATAAGGATCTTAAATATCCGCTGCTATGCTTTGTAGAACTGTGATTCATATAACTTATTTAGCTTCTAAAGGAGCGTTAAAATCATTGGCATTCACCTTAACATTGACTTTGATCATCTCCGCTAGAACAATAAATAATATCTATGTCCTCTCCAATGATTATAAAATTACCATTCAGGGAGTCTCCAATTTTCATAATTGGAAGTAGAAAGTGGGCGTGGCTTCTGGCGATGGGGTGCTGTGCTGGAATGATGACGGGAGCTTTGAAGATTGAAGCCTCTCCGGAATTTTGATGGAGAAGCATCGTTTGGTAATGGTCATATTGAAGAAGTACATGTAAGAATAGATCGTATCTCATAGCTGATAACTAACAATTTATTTTCCCTTTCTATTTCCTATGTTTGATGCGTGAAAAAGATCTTCATATCTCCTTTGCTTATTTTATTTATTATTCATGTCGGTGCACAATCACCCACTTTAAAATGGGCCAAAGGTTCGGGGGGTGTTGCGGATGACTTCGGCAAAGCCATCGCGGTGGATAAGCAGGGTAATGTATATACCGCTGGATATTTTAGCGGAACAGCTGATTTTAATCCTTCCCCATCCGGCAAATTAAACCTAAGCGCTGCCGGGGAAGAAGATATTTTCATTTCTAAATTAGATGCTTCGGGAAACCTTATCTGGGCCAAAACTATTGGTGGCCCTTCGCACGATCTGTGCACTTCCATGACGCTCGATGCCGTTGGCAATATTTACCTCTGTGGATCATTTTATAAAACCGTGGATTTTGATCCATCACCCGCTGGAAAATTTAATTTAAGCTCGGACGGCGCTGCAGATATTTTTATTCTGAAGCTGGATTCTTCAGGAAAATTTTTATGGGTAAGAAAAATGGGTGGAAGCGCCATGGATTATGGATTGTCGGTAGCGGTAGATGCATCAGGAAATGTTTATTCCTCAGGCTCATTCAAAGAAACAGCGAATTTTGATCCGGGTGAAAAAAAATTTAACCTGGATGCTGAAGGGAATGAGGACATATTTATTTCAAAATTAACAGCGACCGGAAATTTCATCTGGGCGAAAAAGATTGGAGGCCCATTGGCCGACGAATTATTTTCGATGGCCATCGATAAAACCGGGAAGGTATATCTCACAGGTTCATTCAGAGGAACGGTAGATTTTGATCCCGGCACCACGGTTTTCAATTTGAAGCCTGCCGGCTACGATGATATCTTTGTATGTAAATTAGACGCTTCCGGCAGCTTCATATGGGCCAGGGGCATGGGTGGCACTGCGGGCGCCGGTACCGGGTACGCAGTTGCCGCCGATGAATCGGGGAATGTTTTTATTACAGGAGGATTTATCGGCAAAGTAGATTTCGATCCTTCCGGCGGTGTCTTTAATATGACTTCTACTGCAGGTAATTTTGATGCCTTTATTCTGAAATTAAATTCTTCAGGCAATCTTCAATGGGCAAAAAAGGCTGGAGGTATTTTGGATGACATTGGACATGCACTTGCATTAGATGCTTCAGGCAATCTGTATGTTCTGGGCGTGTTCTCAGGAACCGCTAATTTAGGCGGCCCCAGCTTAAGCGCTACAGGTGGCGTGGATATATTTATGCTGGAAATAAATACAGCAGGAAGTTTCTTATGGACAAAAAAATTAGGGGGCTCGGGATACGAGGATGGTATTTGTATTGCAATCGATAAGCCGGGAAATATTTACACTACCGGTAATTTTTCAGGTATGGGAATTTTTGATTCCCAGGGAAAAGGCAATCTGAATTCCGCGGGTAAAGCAGATGCATTTATTTGCGTATTTCGGAGATAGCGCCTATCGATTAATTATTTATAAGTTTTCCAATGAATCTCCCTTTCGGAACCGGCGCACTAAATTTCAGATAAGGATAAAAATATTACCCAATAAGAGATCAGTTCTCAGCATTTCACAATATATTGTCAAAGCCTTTACAGGCCATATTAATAACCTTAACCCATGTGCTATAACGTTGCATACATAGAAAGGAAAGCCGGGGAATACGCGGAAAGATATAAACGCTTTTTAGGCACTGACCCTGCAAAACAAATTGTCCCGAAGGAAATTCAAAGTTATTTTTTTGTTTCGGGCTTTGAGCACCCGCAACTGCCTGTCGTAAAACAAGATGGTATCTATTTATATGAATGGGGACTTATTCCATCATGGATAAAAAACGCAAGCATAGCTAAAGAATTTAGGTCTAAAACATTAAATGCTATCGGTGAAACTGTATTTGAAAAATCGTCTTTTAAACAAAGCATTGCAAGTAAACGTTGCCTGCTTGGCATTAACGGGTTCTACGAATGGCGCGACTGCAATAAAAAAAAATACCCCTATTATATCCACTTAAAAAGCCATGAAATATTTTCCTTAGGATGCATTTATGAAACATGGGTTGATAAAAGCACCGGGGAGGAAATAAACACCTTTAGCATTCTCACCACCCCTGCGAATCCGCTTATGGAATCCATCCATAATTTAAAAAAACGTATGCCGCTGATTATCCCGGAATCCGATGAAGCCCAATGGGTGGACCCTTTATTAAGCCAAGGCCAAATTAAAGAATTGATAAAGCCTTATGATCAAACGGATATGGATGCCGTTACCGTCACACAGAATATAAATAATGTAAGGAACAATAGAAATATACCGGAGAGTATGGATAAAGTGGAATACCCGGAATTGAACTCATTATTCTAATAACTAAAAGCGTGAAGCAATAATTTTATAGCCGATCTAGAATAGAATTCCCCGGTATTGTAATTTCTGCTTTCGTCACATACGAGCAGTATCCCCTCACAGGCAAATCACTCTAAAAAAAAGCCCTCCTGATTATTTCCGGAGGGCTTTTTGAATTAAATATTTTTGTAGCTGTATTATCTTAATACTAAATATTTTATACTAAATACTAACCTCGTTATTGAATCATTGCGTAGCTGTATTGTCTAAATACTTTATACTAAATACTAACCACGTTATTGAATCATTGCGTAGCTGTATTGTCTTAATACCAAATACTTAATACTAAATACTAATTGCGTAGCTGTATTGTCTAAATACTCAATACTCAATACTAAATACCTTTCCTTACATCATTCCACCCATATCCGGGCCATGGCCGCCATGCGGCGCAGGATTGGTTTCTTTCTCTTCTGCTAATATACATTCGGTGGTAAGCATCATGCCTGCAACGGAGGCAGCATTTTCCAATGCAACACGCGTCACCTTGGTAGGATCAATAACACCGGCAGCAATCAGGTTCTCATATTTATCGGTACGTGCATTAAAACCAAAATCGGCTTTGCCTTCACGTACTTTATTTACTACCACGCTTCCTTCACCACCTGCATTGAATACGATCTGGCGAAGCGGCTCTTCCAAAGCTTTGCGTACGATTTGCATTCCTGTGGTTTCATCTTCGTTTTCGCCGGTCAGTTTATCCAGGGCATCAATCGCTCTGATATAAGCCACGCCTCCCCCGGGTACAATTCCTTCTTCAACAGCTGCACGGGTAGCATTCAAGGCATCATCAACACGGTCCTTCTTTTCTTTCATTTCCATTTCAGAAGCAGCGCCTACATAAAGAACAGCTACACCGCCGCTAAGCTTGGCCAATCGTTCCTGCAATTTTTCTTTATCATAATCGCTGGTGGTTTTCGAGATCTGGGTTTTGATCTCTTCACAACGGGCCATAATATCTTCTTTCTTACCCGCTCCGTTGATGATCGTGGTATTGTCTTTATCAATGGTGATACGCTCTGCCCTTCCTAAATCAGCAATGGTGGCGTTCTCCAGCTTCAGCCCTTTCTCTTCAGAGATAACCATGCCTCCGGTTAAGATCGCGATATCTTCCATCATCGCTTTACGGCGATCGCCAAAACCCGGCGCTTTTACAGAAGCTATCTTTAAAGCACCACGCATTTTATTAACTACCAAGGTAGCCAATGCCTCACCATCAACTTCCTCAGCGATGATCAGTAATGCTTTTCCCTGCTGCGCTACCGGCTCTAATACAGGAAGCAATTCTTTCATATTCGATATTTTCTTATCGTATAATAAGATATATGGGCTTTCCAGGTCCACTTCCATTTTCTCTGCATTGGTAACAAAATAAGCCGAGAGGTAACCACGGTCAAATTGCATTCCTTCTACTACCTCTACAGTTGTATCAGTGCCTTTGGCTTCTTCAACAGTGATCACACCCTCGGTAGTTACTTTTTTCATTGCATCCGCAATAAGCTTACCAATGATGCTGTCGTTATTGGCGGAGATGGTGGCAACCTGTTCGATCTTATCAAAATCACCATCTACTTTTTTAGATTGCTTTTTTAAATTTTCAACTACATTAATCACGGCTTTATCAATACCGCGCTTAAGATCCATTGGATTGGCGCCTGCGGCCACGTTCTTTAAACCATGGGTGATCAAGGCCTGGGCCAGCACTGTGGCGGTAGTGGTTCCGTCTCCTGCAACATCGGCGGTTTTACTTGCCACTTCCTTCACCATCTGCGCACCCATATTTTCGATCGCATCTTTTAGCTCTATCTCTTTCGCTACTGTCACACCGTCTTTGGTGATCGTTGGTGATCCAAATTTTTTATCTATAACTACATTCCTTCCTTTCGGTCCTAATGTAACTTTCACTGCGTTGGCTAATTTATCTATCCCACGCTTTAAGGCATCCCTGCCATCATTGCTAAAACGAATATCTTTTGACATATTAAATTTGAATTAAAAATTATGAATTAAAAATTAAAAATACCATTACTCAATGGCATGATGTTAAATAATAGCGAAAAGATCACTTTCACGCATGATAAGATAATCTTTACCATCTATTGAAACTTCAGTGCCGGCATACTTGCCGTAAAGCACCGTATCGCCTTCTTTCACCGTCATTGGTTCATCCTTCTTGCCTGCCCCTACTGCCACGATGGTGCCACGTTGAGGTTTCTCCTTTGCAGTATCCGGAATATATAATCCTCCGGCAGTTCTTTCTTCTGCGGCTGATGGTTCTACTAAAACTCTGTCAGCGATGGGTTTTACTTTTAAAGCCATAATGTTAAATTAAAATTGGAATTATTTAGGTTATTTAAGTTGTTTCGTTTGTGGATTCTCACTAATTGTGCCAAGCGGCAGATTCTGCCATTATTGCGTTTATAATTGTCAATATTGAATTTAGGCAGCTTGCCTCATGAAAATTTAGCAGGTAATTCTAAGAGAACTGACATTTTTTAAAAATAAAAAACCCCCGTTGAATCGGGGGTAATTTAATTTATTTCTGTGGGTCGCCATTGGCCGGGGCAGGTGTTTGCTGCTGTGGATCAGGCGTTGTTGGTGTATTTTGCGGTTGGGGGGCCGGGGCTTCTTTGTC
>JBBRJE010000201.1:0-6043 GCA_038219845.1 Bacteroidia bacterium | reverse complement strand
GTTATGGCAAGGATGGTATGCCTGCCAAAGAGGAAGATATGGAAGTGGTGGGAAGGAATGCTTATGGATTGGTTTCGTTTGTAAACGGGGCATACAGCTATATAGCCTACGGCGCCACAATTAATAAAGCTTCCGGAAGCTATACCCTGGCTCAAACACAAACGCATCATACGCTTGAAGGAAGAGACCATTACCGTTCCACTTCATTAAGCAAATTCACAAAAAATCCAAAAGCATTTCAGAAGGAAGTAGAGCTCATCTCACTATGGGAAGAGCGCGATTACCGCGGACATAAATGGGTGATGGCTGTCGATCTGAATGCTTGCACCGGTTGTGGAAGCTGTGTGGTGGCATGCACCAATGAAAATAATGTTCCTGTGGTAGGAAGAGACCAGGTTCGCCGCGGCAGGGAAATGCATTGGATGCGTATCGACCGCTATTTCACCTTCACAGAATTCAGCGAGAATGGATCAGCAGACCGGTATCGTGCCGACCTTTATAAAGATTTGAAAGTTGACAGTGACGGCGATGGCAAGGCCAATGAGAGAATCAATGATGAGGCATTTGAAAATGTAGCCGTAGGATTTCAGCCTATGATGTGCCAGCATTGCGGCCATGCACCATGCGAATCGGTTTGCCCGGTTTTGGCCACTACCCATAGTGGTGAGGGCTTGAATCAAATGACCTATAACCGTTGTATCGGAACAAAATACTGTGCCAATAACTGTCCTTATAAAGTTCGCCGTTTTAACTGGTACCGTTTTAATGATAACGATAAATTCGATTATAATTTTAATAACGACCTGGGTAAAATGGTGATCAATCCGGATGTAACCGTTCGTACCAAAGGGGTAATGGAAAAATGTTCCTTCTGTGTTCAACGCATCCAGGACGCCAAGCTTTTGGCTAAGCGCGAGAACCGCACCATGGTTGATGGCAATGTGAAAACGGCATGCCAGCAAACCTGCCCGGCAGGTGCCATTGTATTTGGGGATATCAATGATAAAACAAGCGAAGTTTATAAATTATTCAATGAAGAGCGTTCTTATCACGTGCTGGAGGATATTGGTGTTGAACCGAGTGTGAAGTATCGTGGAAAAATCAGGAACACGTTTGAACATAATGCTTAGAGAACACATAGAATTAGTAAGTATTCAGTATCAGAAATTTTAGATTAATTAGGAGAAAGCAAAATAATTAATTAGCAGTAAACAACCATGTACGAATCACCAATAAGAGAACCCTTAGTCAACGGCGGGAGAACCTACCATGATATCACAGAGGATATCTGCCGGCCAATAGAAAACAAACCTACCACTGCCTGGAAAGTTGGTTTTACCATCTCTGTTATTTTTGCCTGTATCGGTGTTTTCAGCATCGCACGTACCTCCTTTATCGGTATCGGTGTTTGGGGAGTTAATAAAACAGTAGGATGGGCCTGGGATATCACCAATTTTGTTTGGTGGTTTGGTATTGGCCATGCCGGAACCCTGATCTCGGCTATCTTATTATTATTCCGTCAGAAATGGCGTACAGGCGTGAACCGGTCGGCGGAAGCGATGACGATTTTTGCTGTGGTATGCGCCGGCTTATTCCCGATATTCCATATGGGTAGGGTTTGGCTCGCCTATTTTGTATTGCCTTTGCCTAATGCTTTCGGATCCTTATGGGTGAATTTTAATTCTCCTTTATTATGGGACGTTTTTGCGATCTCTACATACTTCTCTGTATCCTTGTTATTCTGGTATATCGGTTTGATTCCGGATATCGCCACCGTGCGCGACCGCGCCAAGGGAACAGCTAAAAGAATATATGGCATTTTCGCCGTGGGATGGAATGGCAGCACCCGTAACTGGGCGCGTTATGAATTGGTATGTCTGATACTTGCCGGTATCTCCACCCCGTTGGTATTGTCGGTACATACTATTGTATCTATGGACTTTGCTACCTCTGTTGTTCCGGGATGGCATACTACCATCTTCCCTCCTTATTTTGTAGCAGGGGCTATCTTCTCAGGTTTTGGGATGGTGCTCACCTTGCTTCTGGTGGCACGTAAAGTGATGAATTATGAAAATTATATCACCATTGGTCATATCGAAGCCATGTGTAAAATTATCATGCTTACCGGTTCCATGGTGGGCCTGGCTTATATCACCGAGTTTTTCGTGGCCTGGTATTCGGGTGTGGAATATGAACAGTATGCATTTCTTAACCGGGCTACAGGTCCATACTGGTGGGCTTATTGGAGCATGATGACATGTAATGTGATTGCTCCTCAGGTTTTCTGGAGCAAATGGGCGCGTACCACGCCATGGTTTGTATTCTTCCTGGCTGCCGTTGTGAATGTAGGGATGTGGTTTGAACGGTTTGTAATTATCGTTACCTCTCTGCACCGCGATTATTTACCCTCAAGCTGGAGAGATTATTCTCCGACGATAACAGAGATTGGAATTTATTCCGGGACCTTCGGGATTTTCTTTACCTTATATTTCCTTTTTAGTAAATTTTTGCCGGTGATCGCTATAAGTGAAGTAAAAGCGGTAATGCCTTATCCTGAAAAGCATGAATTGAAAGAAACTGTGGATGCACATTAACAGCATATTTGAAAATAGATAAATAACAATTAAAAATAGCACTCATAGTTTATGAGAAAAGAAAGAAAATTTTTATACGGTATATTCAATCATCCTGATGATATATTAAATGCGGCGTACGCTTTACGTTCAACACGCAATGAGATTCTGGATTGTTTCACGCCATTTGCCGTTCACGGTCTCGACCGGGCGATGAATGTAAAAAGATCCCGGCTTGGAATCGTGGCTTTCCTGATGGGATTAACAGGATTTTTAACCGCAGTTTCCCTTCAATATTATACCAATGTGTTCGATTGGCCTATGAATATAGGTGGTAAGCCTGCCGCCCTTGCTGTGCCTACTTTTGTTCCGGTTTGTTTCGAGCTCACCGTATTATGCACAGCCTATGGTATGGGTATCACTTTCTTTTTACGCGCCCGTATTTTGCATGGTGTAAGAGAAACGGTATTTGAAACACGCCAGTCCGACGACCAGTTTATCATGTGCTTCGATATGGATAAGCCAACATTGAATATTGATGAAGTAACAGGCCTGATGAAAAAGAATGGCGCCCTGGAGGTGAAGCAGGTAGAGATGATGGCAGGCGTTAAATAAAATTAAATTCAGAAATTATTAATTAGCATCGTAATCAAAATGTATAATAAATTAAAAGTAATAGCCGGCGTTTGTTTTATTGCCATTCTTGCATCCTGCGCTAAAAGCGGGGGAAATTTTGCAGGATGGGAATATGCCCCGGATATGTATTATGCCAAGGGGCCGGAAGCCTACCGTATGTTGCAGAAAGATACAGGTAATATGTATATGCATATGTGGAACCCGGTGAAGAATACCATCGCCAGGGGCAAGCTGGATTATTTTTTCCCTTATGAAAATACTACAGAAGATTATAACCGTGCAAAAAAAGAGCTGAATTGCCCGGAGACCGTTCCTGCGAATCTGGAAAATATCCAGGAAGGAAAACGTCTTTACGATATCAATTGTATCGTTTGTCATGGCCCGGAAGGCAAAGCAGATGGAAATATTGTAAAAGACAATAAATTCCCGCCCCCACCGCTCTATCAATCGGACCAGGTGAAGAAGCTTGAAGATGGTGGTAAATATTTCACGATCACATACGGGAAAGGAAATATGGGTCCGTATGGCCCCAATTTATCTCCGATGGAACGTTGGAAAGTAATCCATTATGTAAATTATTTATCGCACCTGGATGATAGTTCAGCTACGAAGCTGGATTTAAAAGAGGAAGGGTATCTGGATTTTTATAAAAAATAAACGGGTGAAAGTCAGTCCTGAATTCATCTCAATTCAAATTCAAAGAACATAGCATTTATGGCACACGGAAACCACAATATAGAAATAACCAACCAGCAGTTTGAATTTACTTCAAAACAAAAAATGTTTACCTACATAATGATTGTTTTGGGTATTATTCTTTTGGCCATAGGTTATATCACCGATAAAAACGGGGCAACAACCAGCAGCAACGATACGCCTCCCACCGAGGTGAAGCACGAAGTTGATGGAGGCACGGTAGTGAGCAGCGAAACGCATGCACCCCAAGGTGATTTGAGGAACCGGCGCTTATGGGCCAATCTTTTACTGGGAGCATATTTTACTTTTTTACTGGGTGCGGGAGGCTTATTTTTTGTATGCGTTAAAAATGTAGCAAATGCAGGCTGGCATGTTGGTTTCATGAGAATACCCGAAGCGATGGCAACCTATCTGCCTATTGGTGCAATATTTTTAATTTTAATCGGTGGTGTCTGGGGTGTTTTGGTTAGTCATTATTATCACTGGAGCGTACCCGGCATCATGGACACAGATAAGATCCTTAATGGCAAGAAAGCATTTCTTAATCCGTTGTTCTATTGCGCAGGATTGCCATTATTTTTTGCCGTTTGGTGGTATATACAGCGCCGCCTGCGCAGCTGGACTATCGCCGAAGATAATGACAACCCGGGTTTAAATGCGAATGGGGATATCCTGAATACCAAATGGTATGATAAAAGTGTGGCAGCATCTGCCTTCTGGATTTTCTTTTTCGGCTTTACCTTCTCAATCACCGCATGGCTGGTGATTATGAGCATCGATGCCCATTGGTTCTCAACTATATTCTCAGTCTATAATTTCGCAATTTTATGGGTAGGAACGCTGGCTTCTATACACCTGCTTTTAATTTATCTGAAAGCACAGGGATACTACAAGCATGTGAATGATGAGCACAAGCATGATCTTGGAAAATTCATGTTTGCATTCACCATATTCTGGACCTATATCTGGGTTTCCCAGTATTTGCTGATATGGTATGCCAACCTGTCGGAGGAAGTGAGTTATTATAATGCACGCTGGACGGCGCATTATATGCCTTATTTTATCGCTAACCTTTTATTAAATTTCGTTGCGCCATTCCTGATCCTGATGACACGTAATAATAAGCGTAATCCAAACACGGTGATACTGGCCGCTGCAGCCATCCTGATAGGCAAATGGAATGATCTGTACCTTATGATCATGCCGGGTACAGTAGGTGATTACGGTACCATTTTCGCCCCTATGGAAATTGGTGCCATCTTATTGTTTTTTGGTATTTTCCTGCATGTATTCTTCCGTTCCTTAACCAAAGCCAATCTCACGCCGGTCCACCATCCTTATATCAAGGAAAGTGTATTGCATGATGTGGGGGTGTAGTTTGCTGGAGGTTTAGGTACTACAGTACCTCAGTGCTACAGTGCTACAGTGCTACAGTGATACTGTTGGCTACCCATTAAATTGTTTTTTATATTTCTGATCACTCTCTGTTCAGCCGAGACTAACCACTAACCACTCTCGGCTTAGTCGAGACTAACCACTAACCACTAACTTCCTTATCTTCGCAATATGATAAATTTCATTGAGGATTTAAATAAGAAATTAGAGATAATTCATAAAGGTGGTGGTGAAAAAGCAGCTGCGAAACAAAAAGATAAAGGAAAGATGCTTGCCCGCGAGCGCGTGGCTTATCTGCTTGATAAAGACAAACCAAGTATTGAGATTGGTTCATTCGCAGCCTACGAGATGTATGCGAAAGAAGGGGGCTGCCCCGCTGCCGGTGTTATTGTGAAGATGGGATATATCAGTGGCCGGCAGTGTATTGTAGTGGCGAACGATGCTACCGTGAAAGCCGGTGCATGGTTTCCTATGGGAGGCAAAAAAAATCTCCGTGCCCAGGAAATCGCCATGGAAAACAGGTTACCGATCATTTATTTAGTGGATAGTGCCGGAGTGTATCTGCCGATGCAGGATGAAATATTTCCCGACAAAGAACATTTCGGCAGGATCTTCCGCAACAATGCTATGATGAGCAGCCTGGGAATAATTCAAATTGCTGCTGTGATGGGTTCTTGCGTGGCGGGTGGTGCTTACCTTCCAATCATGAGCGATGAAGCCATGATTGTTGATAAAACCGGGAG